>JABMRB010000623.1 GCA_013202865.1 Candidatus Nealsoniibacteriota bacterium
ATATCAACATGATGAAGACACAAGACGAGATGCTCTCCGGCTTGATTAACCGGGTGATGCAGGTGAGGTGAGAAGTGAGAAGTGAGCTATGAGCTTTGAGCTATGAGCTTTGAGCTATGAGGAAAGAAAGATGGCTAGGGACTTTCGTAAGGTTATGGCGTGGCAGTGGGTACATGCTTTGACGTTGCGGATATACCGGGCAACGTCGGAGTACCAACTGCTGCTGACCAAGGACCTTGGCTATCTGCCCAAAGCTCGTAGCTCAAAACTCACGGCTCAAAGCTCTATCCCCGAAATCCGATGAACCTACTACTCACCCTCGGCATTGCACTGCGGGCGCTGCGCAAGAACAAAATGCGCTCCTCGCTGACCGTCTTGGGGGTGGTGATCGGCATCGCGGCGGTGACCACCATGGTGTCGATCGGGCAGAGCGCTAGCAACTTAATGCAGCACGAGTTCGAGTCGTTCGGGACCAACGTGATCGTCATCTTTCCCGGCAGCCACCGTCGCGGTGCGGTCCGTCACGGCCGGGGATCGAAGCTCACGCTGACCGCCGCCGACGCGGAGGCGATGGCCGAAAAATGTCCCTCGGTGCTGGCCGCCTCGCCGATCATCGGGGCCGGGGGGCAGGTGATCTACGGTAACTCGAACTGGAGCCCCAAGGAACTGGTCGGCGTGGGGCCCGACTACCTGGCGGTACGCAACTGGGGACTTCGCCACGGCGGGTTCTTCACCGAACGCGACGTCAACTCAGCCGCCAAGGTCTGCGTGATCGGGCGGACGATCGTCGCCCGGCTCTTCCAGACAACCAACCCGCTGGGAGAGACAATCCGCATTAAGAACATCCCCTTCCGCGTGATCGGCGTGCTCGAAGAGAAGGGAGCCAACCTGATGGGTGAAGATCAGGACAACATCGTGATGATGCCCTACACGACCGTCCGCAAACGGCTCTACGGCTCGAATTTCTCCAACGTCCACGTGATCCTCGCCTCTGCCCGGTCAATCGACCGCATGCCGGACGCGGAACACGAGATCCGGCAGTTGCTCTTTGAACGGCACAATATCCCACCCGGCGAACCGGCCGATTTCGAGGTCAAGAGCACCACGGAAATGCTCAATATGCTGAACAAGATCATGGGCGTGATGACGGCCCTGCTGGCGTCGATCGCCGCCCTGTCCCTGCTGGTCGGCGGCGTGGGGATCATGAACATCATGCTCGTCTCGGTGACCGAACGGACCCGCGAAATCGGTATCCGCATGGCGGTCGGTGCCCGGGGACGAGATATCCTGCGGCAGTTCCTCGTCGAAGCGGTCGTGTTATCGAGCGTCGGCGGCGCGGTGGGGCTCGCGCTGGGGGTGGCGGCGTCGGCCGGGATCACCCAAGTCCTCAACCTCCTGACCAGCGGAACGAACTGGCCGGTGGTCATCTCATTCAAAGCGGCCGCGATCGCCATGCTCTTCGCCGGTGCCGTCGGCGTCTTCTTCGGCTTCTACCCCGCCCGACGCGCCAGCAAGCTCGATCCGATCGACGCCCTGAGGTATGAGTAGCGGCAGTGGGGAGTGGTTGGGGTGGCAGTTGAACTGCCACCCCCTCGGATGAAAGAGCGATCTGAAACGCCCCCCGACTGCGTTCGGGGGGGTAAGAACCACGACCGGTGACGGCAACAAATCGCACCGCTGCCCCAGATTCTCTCTACTACAACCCGGGCAACGGCGGTGGAATCGGCCCCGGCCCCCGTGGCAGAAACCCCGGCGCACCGGTCGACGGCGGCGCGTTGCCGCCGCGTGGAGTTCGCTGCCCGGACAGCGGCAGCGGCTCGCCGACACCGAAAACCTTCTCGGCCGGCTCGTTGGTCGTCTTGTACCGGTCGGCATTGGCCGTCGGGCGACGGCCCATCGGGTAGCAGCGATTGGCCGCCGGGCGTCCCAACGGGCCAATCGAACCGTAGCGTTCTTCCACGAACTGTATCCCGTGTGCCTCCAGAATCGTCCCGGTCTGCTGCTGCAACGTGGCCAACTCGGTGTTGTATTGCGTCAATGCCCGACTCTCCGCGCTGGCCGCGTTACCCCAATCTGAAAGCGCCAGGCGGTAGTTCACGTAAGGCGTGCCTTCGGCCCGACGCTTGCCCGCCTGTCCCTCGAGCAAAGTTCGGGCGGCGCCCCGGGCCCGCTTGAAGGCCTCGTATTGCTCGTAGAACTGGGCCTGACTGCGATAGGTGGTCGCCAGCGTATGGACCGCCTGATGGAGCCCTTCCTGCAAGTTGGCCCGATCGCGCATCAACAGCAGTTCCTCCTGCCGCAACACGGCCCGATCCTGCCGCGTCCCCAACGGCACGGAAAGGGTGACGCCAAGCTGCCAACCGGTGAACTCGCCCGGGCCGGTGGAAAGCGGACTGCGATCGGGTGTGCGTCCCTCCAGGCTGTTGAAGCGATACGCGGCCACGGCGTCGACCTGCGGCAGGGTGTTGTTGCGGGCCGTCAATAGACGTTGTTCGCCGGCCTCGACAACCAGCTTCAATTCGATCAGGTCGGGGCGATAGGTTTCGGCCAGACCGACGAGATCGTTCCAGTCGATCTGCCGCCGCTCGGTCGTGGGCGGGCTGACCGGCACGATCTCGGCGGGGCCCGAGGGCGGCAGTCCGAGAATGTTCCGCAGCGCCGCCTCCCGTTGCAGCAGGTTCGTCGCAGCGGTGATTCGGCCGGCCTCGAAGTTCGCCAGCACCGAGCGATGCTCGGCCGCGTCGAGGTCGTCCGCGAGCCCGACCGCTTGTCTCGCCTCGGTGCGGCGGAGCGCTTCCTTGCCCTGTTCGACCTGTTGCCAGCGTGCCCAGGCCTCGGTTCGGGCGGCCACCAACTGCCAATAGGCGTCGATCGTCCCGCGGACCAGTTCCCCGACGCTGTCTTTGAGCTGATAGAACGACCGCTCCGTGTCGATCCGCGCCAGCTCGATCGGTGCCAGGTTCGCCCCGCGGCCCCCGCCACGCAGCAGCGGCTGGGTGAAGCTCAACTCCAGCGAGGAACGCGTGCGCGGGTTCAGCGGCAAGGCGTTCGTGCCGGTATGGGCCGGGTTGGCGTATGCAGTGACCCCGGCCGTGCCGCCGGTAGTGCCGGTCTTCGCTACGCCCGCCGACACGTTGTAGTCGAGCGTGCGGTCGCCATCGATCCGTACGCCGGACGGAGCGCCCGCATCGAACTCCGCGCCGGGAAGATGCGTTCGATTGAAGTGGTTCTGCACGTCCAGCCGGGGATCGAAACGGCCCCGGGCCTGATCGATCTGCGTGTTGCTGACCGCCGGGTCGTACAGCGTCCGGCCGCTGGAGGCCGCGGTCGAGCCGGCCAGCACGCGAACCACTTCCGAGTTGGCCAGGGCCGTGCGAATCGCGTCGTCCAGCGAGAGGTTCCAGCGCTGAGGCTCCACCCGGGGGGCAGAGACGGTCGGCGGCGGCGCCACCCGTGGCAGATACGCCCGGGGCATGGCGGTCGGGGGACGAACTTCGATGCGACGCTGTTCCGGGAAGATCGGCCGGGCGATCTCCTGGCTCGGGGCCGGTGCCGCCACGGCCAGGATCAATGTTGCCGCAGTGAGCAAGGTCCGGATCGTCACGGAGGTCAAGCTGGGTAGGCCGGTACGCATACCGGAAGAATCGGCATAATCCGCACACGCCGACCAATATGATCGCCAAGACCGTCGCAACCGGCATAACCGGCAAAGTCAACCGGTAGGATCAACACCACGGGTGACATCGTGGCAGTTCTACCTGCGTAGAGAGGTTATCAGTTGTCAGTTCTCAGTGTCTGTCCCGGACGATCTCGACGGGTGCGTACGCGGACGGATCATGGTGAATGAACCTGCAGTTTCCCCGGTGCATATCCCAAGATCATAAACTGATAACTGATAACTGATAACTGAA
>JABMRB010000624.1 GCA_013202865.1 Candidatus Nealsoniibacteriota bacterium
AACTGAGAACTGAGAACTGAGAACTGAGAACTGAACGCTACTCCTTCGTCTGCTTCTCTTTCGCCTTCAGCTTCCGTCCCACGGCGAGGATCTTGTCGACGATCTCGTCGGTCAACTCGAAGCCCGGCTGTAGCGGAAAACCCTCCCAGACCACGTACCCATCGGGCTCCATCAGGATGATGTGAGGGATGCCCCAGACGCCCAGTTCGTCCTTCATGCGCTTCTGGGTATCGACGGCGCAATGGAACTCGATCTGGGGTTCCTTCATTTTGCGAACGTCGGCCGAGGTCTCTTCGGAGATACCGATCACGACCAGTTCTTTGCCGAATTTCTTATGGAATCCGTTGAGCAGCGGAATCGAGCGGCGGCAGGGCGGGCACCAGGTGGCCCAGAATTCGACGAGCACGTACTTGCCCTCCGTCTTGGGCTCGTCGGTGAGCCACTCCTCGACGACCAATTTGGGGCCCTTCGACCAGCGCCACGAGTCGGCCCAGAGGCGTCGCTCTTTGCGAATTTCCGGAATCTGGGCATCGCCGTCGAAGGGCGAGTTGCCGCCAAACCGGGGGATGGTCTTGGTGTCGATGGACGGCTTGCCCTTGGGGTCGCCGGTGAGGCACGGGCCATCAGGATCTTTGTCGGTCTTCTCGGACGCGTCGGCCGGTGCCTTCTCGTCGACTGGGGGCTGCTCGGCCGCCGGGCAAGAGGTCGCCACGGTGGCGAGCAGGCCGATTGCGAAGGTTGCGGCGCAGACGATCGCGGTTGCCGTAGCTCGCACAGATGGATTCGCGTATTTGATCTTGTGCATCCGGTTGTTCCTTGCTTTGGGGCGGGGTGTCTTCAGGAGGACATTCTTGGCGCATATCGTCATCCTAGTGTACTGCGGGGATGGTTGCAACGGCGAGAAGGCGAGCCGGCGAGCCTGTGGGTTTATCCCGGCGCGAAGTGGCGCGGGGGCGAGCCCCGCGGCTCGCTATTTCTTCTTTTTCTTCGCGCCTTGCTTGGATCTGCCGACGAGGATCTTGTGCTTGGCTAGCTTGTCGTAGAGGTCCTCGTCCTTTCGGGCGGCGTCTTCGAGCTGCTCGATCAGGATGCTGTAGGTGGATAGGTTCTCGTCGACGAGCCGGTGGAGATTGCGAATGTCTTCGCTTTGGGCCTGCGTCTGGTCGTGGATCGGCTTGAGCCAGCCCTCCATCAGCTTGAACTGCTGCCGCAATACGCTGAGAATCACCGACGGAACCTTGCTGACAACGTTAATCTCCGTCGGCGCTGCCGCGGCAGGTGCGACGGCTGCGGCAGGTGCGACCGGGCCGCGCTCGGTCAGTGCTGTCTTGAGACTCTCGACGGCCATCTTGACGGCCTCGACCGACGCTGCGGCCGTGTCGGGCTGCTCGCCGCGCTCGGCCAGTGCGGCTCGCACCTCTTGTGCCACCGCGCGGATCGACTCGACGGCCATCAAGTTCGTGTCCGGGCCGCCCTGTTCGGACAGGGCCGACTTGAAGTCGCCCGCGGCGCCGCGGATCGTCTTCAGCGTAGCGGCATCGAACGACGCGGTGAGCGGCTGCGGTTCGGGCTGTTCAGACTGCTCGGCAGGCTGC
The DNA here is from genome assembly GCA_013202865.1 of Candidatus Nealsoniibacteriota bacterium. Classification (GTDB taxonomy): domain Bacteria; phylum Planctomycetota; class Planctomycetia; order Pirellulales; family Thermoguttaceae; genus JABMRB01. The sequence goes on from JABMRB010000624.1 coordinate 1,596, forward strand.
AACATCCGATCGAGCCCGGAGTCCAGGACGCCCTTGATTGCGTCAAGCCCGTCGCTGAAGCTTGTTAGCTCGACGATGAGTTGCCCGAACTTGCCGTCGTCGCCCACGCCTTTGAGCTTGACGTTGCGGCCGAACGTTCTCTTGATATCCTCCCAGCGGACGGCTTCCTCCGGCGAGAGCCATCCGTTGAGTTCCTTGAACTTGAGCATGTTCGATTCGGTGCCGGTGGTGAGCGTTTGGGCGTCGTTCTGGTAGGTGGTGTAGATCAGGTTGTCGAGCTCGGCGTCGTTCATCACGCCCACGACGCGCTCGGCGATCCGGTTCATGTTGCGGTAGGAGCCCTGCAGCTTGAAGGCCGGCTCGGTGCGGTAGTCGTCGCCCATGCTGGCCGAGCGGATGTACTCGGCGTTGACCTTGAGCACGACGTCGCGCACCCGCATCAACTTCTCCATGACGGCAACCATTTCGTTGACCTCGGCCATGGAGTAGGCGCCCTCCAGGTCGACGCCTTCGATGGTGTGCTGCTGTGCCATGCGGATCACGGCGTAGACGTCCTCCTGACTGCGGGCGGCCAGTTTGTTGAGCACGGGGTTCGAGGTGAGGCAGTTCTCCAGGTAGCTCATCTCGAATTCGTCGGCCGTATCGCCGATGATTTCGCCCAGGTTGTAGGTGTCGGCCCGGTTGGCGAGCATGTCGGGGATTTTGAACTTCTCGCCGCTTTCGGTGTAGGGGTTGCCGGCCATCACGACGGCTACCTTCTTGCCGCGCAGGTCGTAGGTTCGCGTCTTGTCGCGGTAAACGCCCTCGATCCTCCGCTGGGCGTCGCACAAGGAGATGAACTTCTGGAGGAACTCGGGGTTGCAGTGCTGAATGTCGTCGACGTAAATCATCACGTTGTCGCCCATCTCGAAGGCGAGGTTCAGCTTATGGACCTCCTCGCGGGCCGCGGCATTGGGGGCCTCGGCCGGATCGAGCGACGTGACCTGGTTACCCAGCGCCGGGCCGTTGATCTTCATGAAGATGATCCCGAGCCGGTTGGCGAGGTACTCCATCAGCGTGGTCTTGCCGTAGCCGGGCGGCGAGATCAACAGCAGCAGCCCCATGCGGTCGGTCCGCTTTTGCTCGCCGACGACGCCCACCTGCTTGGCCAGGTTGTCGCCCAGCAGCCGCAGGTAGACCTGGTCGATCAGCTTGTTGCGTACGAAGGTGGTCAGCACGCGGGGGCGGAACTCGTCGAGCCGCATCTCGTCGCGCTTGCCATCTACCAGCGCCTTCTTCAACCGCTGATAGGCCTCGAATCGCGGCACCACTTCCCGCTGGAACCGCTGGAGCTTCATCATCAGCGTGTTGTAGTCGAGATGGTAGGTTGCGTCCTGAATCAGCGAGTGGTTGCCGATCATGCCGGTCAGATCCTGCGTAACGACCGCTTCGATGACGCGGGTGACGTCGAACGACTCGGTCAACAGCAGGGCCGCCACTTCGTCGGCGTAATCTTCGTCGAGTGGATCGTTACGGGTGGCCAGGAAGGCGGTCACCCAATCGCGGTGCAGCAGGAACGCGGCGTTGGCGTCCCGCTCGACGTCCTCCATCGAGTCGTCGTGTTTCTCGGCGAAGTGCGTCTGCTGCAAGTGCGCCTCGAACGCCTGAATCAGGTCGCGGGCACGGGGGCTGATCGCGAAGTCACCGTGATGCGTAAGCACCTCGAACAGATACCCGGCCGCCTGCGGGGCCAGGTACTCGGGGAAGATGCCCAGGGTCGTTGCGTATTCGGCGATCAGTGTTTCCAACTCGGCGACGTATCGCTGCTGCGTGTCGGCCTCGGGGAAGAGTTCCTGGACCGTGCCGAAGCCTTCCAGCTTGGCGGTGACCATCGCCTTGCAGGGCTGGTCGGCTAACTGGAACCAGAAGACCGACGCCAGCGCCCGGGCCCGGGGATGATAACGCAGCAAGCCGATCGTAGCCTCTTGCTGCAAGAGCGCCCGGAGGATGATCGCCGCGTCGTGATCGTGGACGCCTTTGACGTAGCCTTCGCTGTAGCGGGGGCCCATGAACTGCTGCAAATGTCCGAGGAGTCCCTCGTCGTCCGCCGCG
>JABMRB010000625.1 GCA_013202865.1 Candidatus Nealsoniibacteriota bacterium
AACCATACGTGGCGGAACATCGTCGACGCGCTGGTGATGGACCATCCCTCGGGCTCGTGGCGGCGGCACAAGGACCAGATGATCTGGCACTTCGAGCTCAGTCGCATGCCGGGCGGTGGCTTCCGCGTGCCTCATCCCGGCGGCCACGGACCGATCGGCAAAGCGCCGCATCACCAAACCGGCCTGATCGCGATGGCCTACACCTCGCACCTGCATAATCTGCGCATCAACGGCAAACCGCGCACGGAGCACTCGGTCGAGTACACGCCCACCATGGGCGAACTGGCGGTGGAGGCCGACGATTTCCAACGGACCGATTGGGTCGAGGGCGTGGTTGTCGACGTTCCACCGCACGAGATCGTCAGGGTTTTCAAGACGGTCTACGACGCCGACGGCACGCCGTCCGCTCGTGAGGCCAACGCCTCGAAGAACCATCCCGGCAAGAAGAAGATGCCAGCTTCATGGTACTACAACGTCATGCACCATTACTCGCCGCAGGTGCGCGTCTGGGCAGCCAATGGCCTGGGCTACCTTGGCGAAGATGCAATCCCGTACATTGCCAAGGCGCTTAAGAGCAAGGACGGCCGACTTCGTGTGGCGGGGCTCAACGCGATCAGTTGCGCGACGGGCTGGGGGCCGGGCAAAACCGAATCGAACGTCACCCCGGCGATGCTCAAGGAGCATTTTCTGCCCACCATCGTCGAGACGCTCCAGGATGAGTCGGTCCCGATGTGGGAACACCGTCACGCGTTGATGGCGATGAGTTGCGCCGACAACGAGTCGATCAAGGCGAACTTCGAGGCGATCAAACCGTACTTCTTCAAGGATGAATGGTGGTTACGGGTCGCGGCGTTCAAGTCGATCGAGCCGCTGATCCAGGACGCCGAAGCGATGCGTTCGTTGATGTCGGCGATGATGGCCAGCTACGACGAGGACGTCAACCTGCCTGCCCGCCGCTGGGGCGCGACGAGCGTCTTCAAGGCCGCGATCGCCGCGAACCCTGAGATCAAGGATGAACTGGTGGCCGCGATGGCAAAGAGCGTCAACAAGATCCAGCTCCGCGAGGGCTTCCATCAACCGATCGACTTAAACAACATCTTTGAGACGCTTCGCTACGTAAACATGAAGAAGAACCCGGAGCACGCGATCCCGCTGCTGCCTGCGATCGAGCGCATCTATCCGAACATGGAGCCGCTGTCGGCCACTTGGACGATCATCGGCGCCGGTTGGGGCAACATTGGCTTGGCCAAGGCGGCGGTGATGCTCAAAGAAGACGGCAAACCGCTGATCGCGACAATGAAGCGGATCTACCCGAACCTCGCGGGCCGAGACAAGGACGGCAAGCAAGGCAAGTTCCTGATCGAAGCCCAGGCGACCCTCGAGAAGACCGTCAAGCAGTGGGAAGCTGCCTACGGCGAGGTGAAGATCGACTAGATCCTGAACTGACAATCACCACCAAGCGTTGAGTTAGTGACATGTGGGGATCCTTGATGTAGAATGGGGGTTACTCGGTTCAAAGAAAGCCGATAGAGACGCAAACCGTGGCACGTTTGGACACCCGACCGGGAACATACGCTCTGATCTTGTCGGGTTCTGCCGAACGGCAGGTTCAGGTCACAAAGCATACCGAACGAAGGAGCCCAGCGGATGTCCACTCGACAGCCCTGCCAAACACGGAATTCACCGTTCTGCGGCGCGTTGCTCGCGATCGTTCTCTCCCTCGTAGCGGTGTCAGCCATTGCGGCGGATCGCCCGAACATCGTCCTTGTCTTTATTGACGATATGGGATGGGGCGACTTCTCGTGCTTCGGAAATCACGACGCACAGACGCCGCACATCGACCGGTTGGCGAAGGACGGCATTCGTTTCGAGCAGTTCTACGTGAACTCACCGATTTGCTCGCCTTCGCGCACCGCGATATCCACGGGGCAATATCCACAGCGATGGAGGATTACCTCGTACCTGAGCAATCGCGACCACAACGACAAACGTGGCATGGCGCAGTGGCTCGATCCCAAAGCCCCGATGCTGGCCCGATCGTTGCAGCGGTCCGGTTATGCCACCGGGCACTTTGGCAAGTGGCACATGGGCGGGCAGCGGAACGTGGATGATGCGCCCCCGATTACGGACTACGGGTTCGACGCCTCGCTGACCAACTTTGAAGGCATGGGACCGAAGCTTCTGCCCCTGACACTCAAGCCCGGGCAAGAGAAACCGGGCAGGATCTGGGGCGATGCCGAGCGTCTCGGCAAGGGCGCCCGATGGATGCTGCGTTCCAGGATCACCGAGGGATTCGTCGACGAGGCCATCCCCTTTATGAAGAAGGCCGCGTCCGCGAAGAGGCCTTTCTACGTCAACGTCTGGCCCGACGACGTTCACAGCCCCTTCTGGCCGCCGGTCGATAAGTGGGCGAACGGCAAACGTGGGTTGTATCTTTCCGTGCTGCAGGAGATGGACCGCCAACTCGGCAAGCTTTTCGAGTTGATTCGCAGCGACGAATCGCTCCGCGATAACACGCTTGTACTGGTTTGCTCCGACAACGGCCCTGAGCACGGCGCCGGCTCGGCCGGACCATTTCGTGGCTTCAAGACGCACTTGTACGAGGGCGGCGTGCGTTCTTCGCTGGTGGTATGGGGGCCCGGTTTGATTGAAAAGAAGAACCACGTGGATCGCGAATCCGTTTTCTCGGCCATCGACCTGGCCCCGACGTTGCTGGATCTCACCGAAACACCCTGGCCCGAAGGGGTGAAGTTCGACGGCGAATCACTCCTCGATACCCTGTTGGGAAAGGGTGGATCGCGTCAGGCTCCCATCTTCTTCCGCCGCCCGCCGGATCGTGATGCCTTCTATGGCGACGCCGATTTGCCCGACCTCGCAATGCGCGACGGCAAATGGAAGCTCCTCTGCGAATACGACGGTTCCGAACCGGAGCTTTATGACATGGAAGCCGACCGCGGCGAAACCACAAATCTCGCCGATCAACATCCCGAGCTTGTCGGCGCTCTGACAAAAGCGCTCACTGCATGGCATCACTCCATGCCCAAGGACAATGGCGATGCCTACGCAACCAAGCCAAAAGCCAACGCGAAAAAACGGTCTAACTAACTCTGAAGCGGACGGCTAAGCAGACTTGCCCGCGAACGCCGCCAGAAGTTAAGCGGTATTCTCATGGGCACGTCTCCGGGTTGCTCGGTGCTGCTCAGCGGCCGAGTTGCTGATTAGTCTGCCGAACCGATTCGACCTGATGAAACTCCGCGGTCAATGGAGGCGCGGTGGGAGTGATCGTTAACAACCTCATCGATGACGCCAACTTCGCCATGAAGGGCGATTGCACCGCGCGGCGGGGTCACCAACTGATCAGCGCGATGGGCAACGTCGTCACACGGACATCGAGACCGATCGTCGCTCGGGCCATGCATCCGGACACGCGTTACTATTTCGGGCCGGACCACATCTTCAACGGCAAGACGTTCGAGTCGGTGGCCGCCATCTGGGAAAGCCAGATCTACATGCCATTCGCGCCGGGCGTCCCTGAAGGAAATCGGGCAACCGAACCTCCCGTCACGGTCCCTGGGTACACTGTCAAGCCGGCCGCCGACGTAGAGGAGTGGGTGCTCGCCACCGCCGGTGCGCGTCCGGCGGACCGCGACCCGGTCGACGCCCGTGTCGTCAACGACGTCAAGGACGGCACGGGCACGATCATCGCCAGCCAGGAGGACGTGGGCGGCTGGCCCGAACTGGAGGAGAACCGTCGCGAACTTGAATTGCCCGCTACCGGCCGTGGATTACCGCGAAGGACATCCACGTAGAAGGTGTGAACGGCCTGGCGGTCAACGCGTTGGTTCTGGAATTGCTGTGTGACCGGCTTCTAGAGTTCTATGACCAGATCGACTTCGCACAAATCCGCCAGAGAGCTGATGCGCGATCGAGCGCAGACGACGTTGAGGATGACGTCCTCGCGTTGTCATGCCAGGATCTGGCGGCGAGCGACGAAATGGCGGCGTCAGAGCCGGAGTCGAATCGACCGTCGCATCTCGACCGGCTTCGTCCGCTGCGTCCGGCTACGATGCTCCGTTTCCTCAAGCGGGAATTCGGGTGCCAAGTCTGCCAGGGAAAGGGCAGCGAGACCACGATCTTCCGACCGGGCGGGAAGAAGTTTCGTCTCGGCCACCCGAAGCAAGTGCAGCCCGAGCATCTGAAGAAAATCCTTCGAAGGTTGGACATACCTATCGACAGATGGTTGTCGGCGACACGGCGTCATCTTCGGGTCCGGCGGGCTCCGGCACCCAGGTGAGCGAGGTGATTCATACGGATTCTCGTTTGAAACTGCGCTCTGCTAGCATTCGCAAGTCCTTGCTGGACAATGGACTTGGAAGTCTGCCAGCTGCGCACGATCAAACGAGAATCCGTATTACGAGACGGACAGAATCATGAAGAAGAGCTGCCACGGTGGGAGTGTGAAGCCCATGGTTGGCCCAATGGTGAAGTGGTAAACGTTCACCATGTCCCAAGCTAATGCACACGGCACGACAGTCCGGTCGATTTGCGAAGACGCCGACGCCCATGGCGCGACACGAGAAATGTGCGACCGGGACAAGGACCCACCAGCAGAACAGCCACCGCTACGGCAGGGCAAAGGGGGGCCACGCACACCACGGACCGGCCCCGCTGGGGACCACTTTCAGATCAATATGCCAAACGTGGTCGGGCCTTTTCGCGGTGACCGCGTGTCCAGAGGATTCGGCTTGCTTCGTCGTTTGTGGTGGCGGGACAGGCTTCTCCTTGAGAATCCGTCCAACGGTTGTCCTGCCCAGATGCAAACCAGCACGCGCCAGCGTTTGCGCCAACATCCTGTTGCCCATCGTGGGGCATAGCGTCTTGAGTCCCTGGACAACATAACGGACGAAGTCGAGAAGCCGGTTCACCGGCTGGCGAAGTTGCACCAAGGCGTCGTGGGGGCGGTCACTCAAGAGACGCGGGCCGTCTGTTCGAGCGACCAGCCGCACGCAACGGGAGTATTGCCATCTGCACGACAGGCGGATAGTGCGGTCATTGGTGCGGATCGATTCGCGCCATGCGCGCGTCCTTGATCCGCATGTCTTCCCGCAGCAAGGCGATTCCCTGGTTTACCCGATCGAGTTCCGCCTTCAACTGAACACGGCCGTTCGTGCTATCCGCAGCCCAATTGCAGGGGTAAACGGTCGCATATTGGGCCCGAGAGATGACGTGTGGTACGGCCGAGCGGACGTGCTGCTTCCAGTCTCTGGGAAGCGGGATCTCGGGCGTTTTTTGTTTTGTGGACATGGTAGCTCCGCCTGGTTACAGAGGCTACAATAACATGCGGTGCCGCGGTGGGTTGCGTCGCGGCCTACGGGGCGAAAAATCGGTGGACCCACACAGCACATGTCTTTCATTCAGGAGTGTTAACCATGTCGAACGACGCTTCTTCTGATATGCGACGGCCGGAGGAATGGAGCGCGGGCCAAACCTGGGTTGAGGTGCATGCCAGCGATGATCAGGTGCTTCGCATAGCCGATGCTTCCTTTGACTTCGCTGATGAGTACCAGCACGAGGATAGCGAACTGTCGGAGTTGATTCAGAGGGTGATTGGGATCATCAGTCCCGACCACAGTGCTAGTACCGAAGAGGCTTGGCAATACTGGCGCCAAATGGTCCGGCGGTACTACGAACGCAGTAGCTCATCCTGTCCAGAATCAGCGGAGAGCGTGGAGTTCATCGCGGGTTTCCTCCAGGGCGTCAGGGATGGAGCCGATATCCGCCACCAGAGTGAAGCACGTGACTTCACCCATTACTGGCTCGAACACCTCGCCAGCCGCCATGAGTTGGAGCGACTCGTCAGGTTCCGATACATGTTCCCTGATTGGTCGCAGTGGCTTCAGTCTGGGCCTTACAGTCCGATCCGCAGAGCTGTCGCATTGATCAATCCAGACCATGCTGGCGATGAAGCGTCAGCGACGCAATACTGGAACCAGATAATTGATGAACCTGACTACCATGCGCACCACCGGGAGCAGTTTGTCCTGTATTTCCTGGCCGAGGCGATTGATGCGGCACCAGTATTACTTGAGACATTTGAGGCAAGAATCGCGGCCGCGGCGAGTGATAACCAAGAAGTAACGGAACAAGAAGAACCCGAAGAACCCGAAGAACCCGAAGAACCCGAAGAACCGAATGCTGCAGCGCGAGCCCTTGAGCGTCCTGAGGACATCGGTTTCGGATCGCGTTACATGCGACTTGTCAGCACTAGACGACACGAGCAGGAACCGTCGGGGCCTGATGAGCAATGACCGATGTCCTTCGGTGCCCTGGCGCCGGTCGCGACATGGGAGGCTCATGATCTCGGTGCCACAAGATCCGGCCGTGATGACGCTGTGTTTGGACAGGGCACTCTCGGCAGACATTGGTCAAAGTGGCGGCGCGATTCGGCGTCGATATCGTGGCCGATCGAGTCTTGCGGCATGCTATGGCCGCCGCACCCTCCTGCAACACAGACGGTCCCTTTTTCCGGTGACATCAAGGCCAATGTGTCCTTGAAGAAGCCGTGGCTTCGCATGGGCGGTATCCGAGTTGGGCGTGCATGTATGCAGGACTGCGAGAATGCCTGACAGCGCGCCAAGGTGACGTTTCTTCGCGCAGAGTCCCTTGGCTGCTTCCCGTCCCGCGACCAATCCCCCTGATTGTGGCAGACCTAGGCCCATTTTCCGCACCCTTGGATGCGTTGCAAGTCAGACCCGGCTGGTGGGGCTTGATTATGGGGCGCGAGGG
>JABMRB010000626.1 GCA_013202865.1 Candidatus Nealsoniibacteriota bacterium
CCCGATTTCACCCATCCCGCCGACGTATCGCAGACCGATCAACACCATGGCGTCCTGCTTGAAGACTTGTGGCCCACCGATCTTGTGACGGGAGTAGAGCTTTCCGTTGCGATAGACCCGAATCTCGTTCTTGTCGTATACGATTGCCATCTGAACGAGCGTCGTGCTGTCGGCCGTCTCAACTGGAAAGGCAGCCTGATCGTGCGGCGTGCGTTGGAAGACGTCGCTACCGGCCATCCACTTGCCCGCGGCAACCTCGGCGAACACGATCGCATCGAACTTCTCGGCCGGGTCGATCAGCGTCAGGGCGCTGCCGGCCTGCTGCTTGGTGTCGGCCAGCGAGACCCAGGCCACCAGGGTCTTGTCGACGATGGTTGGTATTTTCGATGGCGTTTGCGACTTCTTCTCCGGCTCGGCAGCTCGAAGAGAGGCGATGGCGAGGCTCGCGAAGACAATCAGGGTCAACGACACGACTGTCGCAACCGGCTTGTCGGAGCATCTGTTTGCTGTCTTCATGATCTGGTCCTTTCTTGTGTCAACATTGTCGGGAAAGTCATCGTGCCGTATCGGTATGGGGGCTACGGAATGCGGGCGAGACGGCGGATTAGGATGTTGGAAAATGCCCCGGGACCGTCGCGGAATTCGAGGGCCAGCGTGCCGTCCTTGTGTTGGAAGAGACGATGGGTCAACACCGCCTTGTCGTCAAAAAATGCTTCGACAATCGAGCCGCTACGGAACACACGGAGCTTGAACGGCCGGCCGGCGTCGATTTTGACGGGGGCCGTTTCCAAAACCCGATCCGTGTCCCAATAGGAGATGGCCCGGAGCGTCGCCCGATCGGTGCGCGGGTGCAACGACAGTTGATAGCCGACGGTCAAGTCCGGCTTGACGTTCATCAACAGGTGTGCGTCCATGTCTTCGGAGCCCAGCGTGACGTCGGCCTGGAAGTAGAAGTTGGCGGGCGTATCGGTAAGCAGCAGCGTCCCGCCGGAATTATTGGACGATCGGGCCGTTCGGCCTTCGGTCAGATCCCACTTCCCGATCAGCGGCCGCGCGCCTTCAAGCGGCTTGCGGCGGCCTGCCGGCGAACCGGCCACGGCGCGCACAATCTCGTCGGCCGGTCGCACAGTGATGCTGCCGTCTTCTTGAAACCCCCATTGCCGCGGCACTGCCAACTCCCCGCCGTATCCCCAAGATCCCAAGTCGTTGTGCTCTTTGGGCGTCACCAGGAACGGGAAGCTGATCCAGCGAGTGCCGTCGGTGGCCGGCCTGGAACCCGCCGCGGCCATGCGGGAATCGAGATCGCGGATCGGCGCCCGCCGCCAGGGACCGGACGGCGAATCCGCCACGCGGTAGCGAGTGTGCCGCTGCAGGTATATGAGGTACCAGCGTTTTCCGTGTTGGATGAGTTGGGGGCAGTCCGTATGCGGGCCGATGTTGGGCGCCCATAGCGGCGGGGCAAGTTGCCAGTGCAACAGGTCCTTGCTCTTGGCAACGCCCACGCATCCGGCTCGCTGCCCGGGCTGATGCATCAGCCGCGTGCCGAAGAGCATCCACCAGAGTTTCTCGTCTTCGTTGAACAAGACAAACGCATCACGGAAATTGGCCCTTTGGTAAAGTTTGTCGTCGCCCTGCACGACGGGATTCTTGTCATGCACTCTCCAGCGGTCCAGGTCGTCGCTGGTGGCCAGGTTAATGTTCTGGGCGCCGGTGTAGAACATATAGAACTTGCCCTGATGCTCGATCACACAGCCGGTGGCGCCTCCAAACGGCGTCTCCGGCCGCTTTTCCCAGTGGAGCAGGTCACGGCTTACGAAGTGACCGAAGTGGGGCATCCACATGCAGAACAAGTGCCACTGCCCGTCTTTGAAAATGGGAAACGTGTCGCCGAAACGTCTGCCTTCCGGCAGGAAATAGGGATTGGGCGCCGAGCCCCAGTCCGCAGCAGGCGCCGCATCGCTGGCCGGTTCCGCCGCGACGGTCGGACCGGACGGCGATACACAAACGGCCGCGACACACAGAACAGTTCGTATCGCCGCTCTTCCGCTTCTGGAGGGTAGGTTCATGTCATTGCCTTGATTGAATCACTTCAACTCCGCGGAAAACACCGTCTTCTTGAATTGCATTCGTTGCACCTATTTTGTGCCGACGGGATCACCCGACCGTGCTTCCCACACTTTCACATCCTCTAAGTCGGCCGACACCCCCAGTTTCCCGTTGGACATGCTCGGCATGCGAAAGCAATCCATCAGTACGTCGTTGAGATAGAACTCGAAGAGCGAATCTTTCAACATCAGCCGTAACCTGACAGATTTGTCAAGCGAGATCAGTCGGTTGGCCCGATGATGTACCTTCAAAGTCCGGCCGTCCTTTGCGAGCAGTCCCATTGCTACTGTGCCGTCGGTGTGAACTTGTACCGCCACGTGATCACCGTTTTCGCAATCGATGAACAGGCAAGGTTTGGTGTTGGCGTCTTTGGTGGGTGACTGGTAAGTCGCTTCGAGGATACATCCCGTTTGTACGGCGATCTCGTGTTCGATCATACGGGGCGAATCTCCGTCGGCGTCGACGAACTTGAGCAGGACGGCGCGCTCTTTCAGGGCATCGTTGCCTTTCCAGTAAGTCGCTCTCAACGTCCCCTCCTCGTCGACATGGGCCACTTTCAAGGGAAGGCAGTAAGTCGGTTTCGAGGGGTGGTGAACCGCGACTGCGTGGTTCGTTACGAAGACCTCCTCGCCTTTACGAAAGAAACGGGGAAACGGCGTCACAACGCTCAACAGATCATGATTCTTGACGGCGGGCCGAAATGGTCCCTGCGGCCGGTCGGCCACGAACACGCGACGAGCCTGGCTGATCATGTAGTACTTGCCGGCGATGCGCTCCACACCGGCTACTTCCGCTATTCCCGGACACTCGACCGGCTTGAGGGCCTCCCAATGCACCCCGTCGTCGGATTGCCCGAAGGCACGGCCGGAACCGGACTTGGGAAACCCGGTCCAGTAGCCGTAATAGCCCCCGTCGCCCCGGGCAATCGCGTAGATACAATCCCAACGGGCTCCAAGCCGCCGGTACCAACGCTCGTCGGCCCGGAAAGCGCATTCGTCCGGAAGCGGCTTCCAGTGGATCAGGTCTTTCGACTCGGCAAAATAGATGACCTGCTCGTGAGGAAACTTGCCGGCGCGGGGCGGGTACTGTTCGGAAAAGTTCATGATGAACCGGCCGTCCCGATCGAAATTCGGCGATTTCCACACACAACCGCTTCCCATGTACACGGCCTCGGGCGTTCGCGCCAATACACGGCCGCGGTTCCTCCAATGTACACCGTCCTCGGAGGTGATCAACGTAACGCCGGTCCAACGGGCATGTTGGCCGGAAAGGATATATTGATAGTAGGTGCCGTCGTGGTAGAACCACCAGGTGTCCCAGCCGCGTCCCGTTGTTTTCGGCCGAAAGAACATCGCTTGCACTTCGGTCTCTACCGGATCGGGAGTTGCGGCATCCAGGTCGTCGGCGTCCGGACCGATCTTGTACAATTCGGAAACCTGGCTTTGTTTCAGGGCGGCACCGTAGATGCGTGCTTCGTTGATCGATCCATAGAATGAACTGTAACCAGGAGCAATAACCTCGGCGAACGTTCCAAGATAGACTGTCGCGGATTTGGCGAAGGTATGCGGTTTGGCAGGATACGAGTCGTACGGCTTCCCGTTGCGATAAACGTGGATCGTGCCCGCTTTGGAGTCGTAAGTAACGGCAATCATCACCTCGCGTCCTGCCTGGCCTGCCGTGCGCTCATCCCCGAGGTTGGCCGGCGACGTGTTGGTTCGAGTCCAACGTTCGCTGCCGGCTCGCCACTGACCGGTTCTCGTATTGGGAATCGATTCGTTGTAGACAATGGCGTCGAAGACCTCGTCCGGCGAGCCGCGACCGTTTTCAATCGACAGGATGCCGGAGTTTGACAGATCGAGTCTGTAGTTTGTGACCCAGACAACCAGGGTCTTGTCCGCTGGGATAGGTTTCAGCCCTTTGGAAACGAGCATGTGCTGATCGTTGTCCATGATGTGCAGTCGGCCCTTATCGATGCGGGCACCCCCGTACAATTCTCCATGCGCGCTGCCGGCCGTATCGCGTGTCGTGGCATCGGCGAACGACCATTTGTGCAGCAGCGTGTCCGAGGCAACCTCCGCGCGGGCCGGCGAAATTGACGGGGAGATGATCGCTAATGAGAAAACGATCTGTAGCAACAAGGTGATATTTCCCATATTGTCAGAACGAGTGGCGGCGGGCAGCGCCATGGTCGATCCTCCGTTGGTCAAGATAGGATCAATATACGACAATGTGTACTACAGATTATCGATGACGTCCAGTACCCCCGGGCCGTTGCCGTAGAGTGATTCGTTGCCGGATGCTGTGGCGCGCTGGGTGCTACTGGCCGCTCGTCGGCCAGTGCATTTCAGACTGCCGCCGTTACCTCCAGACATTGGCTGACGAGCAGCCCGCAGCACTCGGCGTCTGATTGCCGCGACGTCCCAGATCTCTGCGATCGCGCGGTCGACTGCTGCTTTGGCCAGCCGTGTTGCGGGCCGCGAGCGAAGGTTCCGGCCGGCCCACGGCGCCCCGGGCGAGGTGCCGGCCGATTCATCGCCGGGGTCGAAGACCACAATCTGCATAGCCTCAGGACTACTTGGGGATGCGGCGGGAATGCCTTTTTTCAGGTCCGCAGGGGCCGAAACCGGCGGATCGTACCAGCGGCCCAGGTTGCGAAGCATCTCGACGACGTCCGCGCGATTGACCGTTCCTTCGCCGGTCAAGTCACCGTCGGCACGTCGGGCGCCCGTGGTCTGGCCCAGGTGGGCCTGCATGATAGCCAGATCGGCCACGCCGACCCGATTGTCCTCAGTCAGATCGCCCAGCAACTCGCGCAGCTTCACGTACGTCTGCGCCATGATCCCGCTGGAACGGTGGCCGTTGAAATCAATCGGCACGACGTCCGGTTCCTGATGGGCCAGCGCCGCCCGGATACGCTCTCGCGAATTCATCGTCGTCTCCTTTCGGTGACATGCCTCAACCCGGACCCGACGTCTCGCAGCCCTTTCGATAGCTGCGACGGACGTACTGGTTCGCTTCCGGCAAGTTCGTAACCTTCATGTTGGTTGCGTCCCAGAGGAGTTCCTCGCCGGGGCAACGCAGAGCGACGGTGCCCAGCAGGACGACCTCGGCCAGCGGGCCGGCGTGGTCGAAACTTGATAACGTCGGACCGCCCGCCAGGCAGGCACTCGCCCAGTCGTGGTAGTGGTGGCCCGGTTCGACCTTCGGCGGCGGGTACGCCTTGAACTTTTCGCGGGGAAATAACTGCGGCAGGCCTTGGTGCGGCAGCAGCAGCGAGCCATTTTCGCCCACGTACAGGACACCTTGCTCGGGGTACGGCTGGTTATCGATGTGTTGTCTGACGTCCTCCGGCGGGTATTTGTAGCCGTCGGACCAGGTGGCCTCGATCGTATTGCCGGCGGTCAGGCCGGTGCCGGGAAAAACGTAGTCGACGATCTGCCAGACGGGCCAGGTTTCCGATCGCCGCGCCGGGTTGTCGGCCCACTCGGGCTCGACCCGGGCTCGAACGCTCTTCGGTGCAGTAAGCTTCAGCGATCGGTACACCGAGTCGAAAATGTGGCAGCCCATGTCGCCCAGCCAGCCGACGCCGAAATCCTGCCACCCCCGCCACAATCCCGGGTGATACACGCCCGCCACGTATGGGCGAACCGGGGCGGTGCCGAGCCACTTGTCCCAGTCGAGGCCGTCGGGAACGGGGTCCGTCTTGACCGGTCGCGGGCCGGGGGGCCGAAGCGTGCCGATCGGCTTGTTCGACCAGAGGTACACCCGCTTGATCTTGCCAACCGCCAGGTCCTGGATCATCCTCACGCCCAGGCGATCGGCGAGTTGGGAGACGTGTTGCGTGCCCATCTGGGTGACGACGCCCGTCTTCTTGGCCTCCCGGGCGACTTGCCGGGCTTCGTAGACTTCGTGGGTCAGCGGTTTCTGGCAGTAGACGTGCTTGCCCAGCCGCAAGGCGGTCACGGTGACCGGGGCGTGCATGTGGTCCGGGATACTGACGTTCACCGAGTCGATCGTCTTCTGCTCTTTGTCGAACAACTCGCGCCAGTCCTGATAGCGGCGGGCGTTGGGGAACCTCTCCGCCGCGCGACCGATGCGCGTGAGGTCCACGTCACAGAGCGCCACGATCTCCACGTTCGGGCTGGACGCGATCTGGTTGAAATCGTGCCACCCCATGCCGCTGACGCCAATGCAAGCGTGCTGGAGCTTGCCGTTCGGTGCGCCGGTCTGCATGAACTGAGGGGCAGACAGGGACGTGGCGGCTGCACCGCCAGCCAAGGACCTCACGAAACCTCGACGAGTGACCGCTTGTTTCATTTTCGTTCCTTTCAAGAGATTGCCGGGAAGGCCGCAATCACGTTGGGCGACAGAATCGGCTGGCTCATGCGTTGTTGCCTCATTCCCGCGATGCCTTGACGGTCGCCGGCTGTTGGTGAATCGTTTTCATTTTCCACGCCTTGATCGACTCGACTGCCGCGTCGCCGCCCTTGGCGAACAGGCGGATGCTCGGATTCTCGCGAACGTGTTTGTGAGCAAACGCGGCTGCCTGGCGGTCGTTGGCGAAAACCTCGACCAGGTTCTTGTCGATGAAGACGCGCAGCGTCAGGTCCTCGCCCGGCTTCAACTCGAACGGGGCCTCGATCGTGCCGACCTTCAGCGTCTTGCGGTCGGCGCCGGCGATGATGCTGATACCGCCTTGGCCGCTATCGTCGGCCAACAGGTGGACCCCGCACTCCCGCGCGACGGGCGAGGCAAACGTCACCTCCAGTTCGACGGCGTCTCCGGTGAGACCGTCGAGTGCGTGCTCGGTGCCGTCCTTGACCGTCAACTCGCTCCAACTCTTCTCACCGTGCCGCAGCGAAGCAAGCTCGCGGAGCGGGCGGATGCGGAGCACACCGTCGGCCGGTAACTCCAGCTCGCGCGGCAGGCACTGCACGCCCGTCGGGGCAATCGGCATTTGGAGCAACCACGCCCACATCACGCGGCGCCCGTCGCGAGTCAACATCGACTCGGGCGCGAAGAAATGGTTGCCGCCAAAGCTCATCATGGCATGGAACTCGGGGAGATACTTCTCGTCCTTGAAATCGCCCAGGTAGTAGCGGCATCCCAACCCGTGGCTGATGCACAGCAGCATCCACTTGTCGCCGATCTTGAACATGTTGGCGCAGGAGATGTCCTCGCCCTTGGGCACGCCGAGGTCCGCCGGGTAGTCCGCGTGCAGCACGTCGCCCAGGTAGGTCCAACTCTTGAGGTCCGTCGATTTCATCAACTGCGGGTTTCCTCCGCCGGACAGCGCGTAGTACGTCTGGCCGTTGAGCCAACAGTCCGGGTCCCAATGGCGGATGTTGGCGAGCTGGCCGTCGGCGGTTTTCGGCAGCACCGGTTCCGGATCGGACCAACTGTTGAATTGATCGTCGAGCGGGTACTGAATCCAGTTGCGGCCGGAGCCCTGGCCGTGGTAGATGATCGCGGGCTTGCCGCCGGTCGTGTAGAACCCGGTGCCGCTGAACATCCCGTGCCCGGTCGTCGGTGGCGCGAGCACGGTCGGGTGCCACTTCCAATGCACCAGATCGTCGCTGGAAACGTGGGCGAAGACGAAGCCGGTTTGATTGCGATAGATGTAGTGCAGGTGGTAGCGGCCCTTGTAGTCGAACACGCAGTTGGGGTCGCCGGGATGGGCGTCGCCCGGGCCGGGATGAGCGAGGTGGAAGGTGAGCCAGTTGGCCGGTGGGTCCTCGGGCCAGGCGGGCGTCTCCGGCACGTAGGGCGGCCCGGGGGCGCGCTGGTTGCCCTCGCGGGCGGCCATCTTCGCATCGGCCTCGCTCCGCGCGGCAACGAGGTATCCGTTGCCGTCGAGCACGAGCCGGCCGCCAGCGAGCTTCACGCCGCCGGTCATCGCGCCGTGGGCGAACCGCCCGGCGCGGTCGGCCACCTTGTCGCCCTCGAAGTCCCACCACGCCAGCGGCTCGATCGCAGACTTCTCGTTCGGCTTCAGCGCAGCGATCTCGGCCTGCGTCAGTGCCCGGGCGTAGATGCGGGCGTCCTCGATCGCGCCGGCCAGCGGCGTGCCGGTGCCCGCCCCGATGTGGCGCAGCCCGAACACCGCGATGTGGTTGTCGATCCCCAGCAGGTCGACGTTCTGCGTTTTGTACGACGTGTATGGCTCGCCGTTGCGGTAGATACGGACGTCGTCGCCGTCGTAGACGATCGCGATCTGCACGATCGTCTTGTCGTCGGCCGTCTCGGCGGGGTTGCCGCCCTGGTCGGCCTGCGTGCGGCGGAAGGAATCGCTGCCGGCCATCCACCTGCCGCGCGCCCGCTCGCCGAACACGATGGCGTCGAACCGGTCGCCGCTCTGGATCGTCAGCGCGCTGCCGCCTTGTTGGGTCAGGTTGGCCGGCGCGACCCAGGCGACGAGCGTCTTGTCGGCGATCACCGTCTTTTCAGCACCGCCGGCGGTCGCCCAGCCGGCCGTCACCGCCACCGCCGCCAGGATCGTCTTCCACTGCCTGCGAGGGGCCATGGATCGGCCCGCGACTCTCTCTCGGTTGTGTTTCGGCATCATGTTTCTCCTGTCTGTAGAACACGGGTTCCCAATTCGAACTTCAGAAATGATCGGTGTCTCTCATGTCCTCCAAGGCTCGCGCGTGGCACGAGCGAGCCAGAGGTTTGCTTCATCGTCTCCGACAAACTCCTCCTTGGCAGGGTCCCATTTGAGTGGTCGGCCAAGCCACTGGGCGATATTGCCGATATGGCAGATGATGACGGCGCGGCAGCCAAGCTCGACGTCGGCCGCGGGTTTCTCTCGGGAACGAACGCAGTCGAGGAAGTTGGCCATGTGATTCTCGCTGTGACGCAGATGCACCTCATCCGGCCCGATGGTCTCCCTGGCGAGTTCTTTCGGGGCGAAGCTCAAGTTCACCCACGCGCAAGTCACCATATCGATCGAGCCTCGCGTGCCCACGAACTTGATGTCGTCCCCGGGCGTACGCCGGTACATGATCGTCCCGTCGGCGTAGCGGTAGGCGACCCGACGGCCCTGATGTTTCGCCGGGTCCAGCGGCCAGACCTCCACCGGCATGGTGTCCTCCGTTCCCAGGGCCCACTGGGCGAGGTCGAACAGATGGGCCCCGACGTCAGTTACTCCGCCGCCCGAGAACTCGCGATAGTGGTTCCAGCCGCGCCCCTTGATGAGTCCGCTGTGGTAGGGGCGGTACGGGACCGGCCCGAGCCAAAGCTCCCAATCAAGAACGTCCGGGACGGGCTCGGCGCCCAAGTGACAAGGTGTTGGTGTGGGCCCCGTTCCCACCTCGATAAAGCGCACGTCGCCGAGACGGCCGTTGCGTACCAACTCGCAGCCGAACCGGGCGTTTGCATTGGAGCGGTTCTGCGTGCCCACTTGGAAGACGCGTTCGTATCGCCGCGCCGCGGTGACCGCGTCCCGGGCCTCGCGGATCGTCAGCGACAACGGCTTTTCGCAATAGACGTCTTTGCCGTGCTTGCACGCCAGGACGGCCATCGGCACGTGCCAGAAGTCCTGTGTGGCGATAACCACCGCGTCGACGTCGGCGCGCTGAAGAAGCTCGCGAAAATCACGGTATTCCGCGCAATCCGTGTTCTGGTGTTTCTGGTTGATCGTGTTCTTGGCATGGGCGCAGCGCTGGGAGTCGACGTCGCAGGCCGCCAGGAACTGGGACCGCGGATCGGCGAGGAAGGCCCCGAGCACGGCCCGGCCCCGGCCACCGGGACCGATGATACCCATCGTGATCCGCTCGCTGGCCGGCGGCCGCTCGGCCGTGCCCAAGGCGGATGACGTGATCACGTACGGCGCTGCCGCCGCGGTCGCAACCCTGCAAAGAAACCCACGGCGTGTTGGATCGCTCCGTCTCGACTGCATTGTGTATTTCCTCCTTTATCACTGTCAGTTTCGCCAGCCCCGCATCGTCTCACCTCACCGAACATGCCCTCATCCCAAACTCGACGGTGGCACCGAGGGCAGTGTCGACGACGAGTTTCAGCAGAGGGTTTCAGGTTGGTGACCAGCGAAGGTCACGACAAGATTCTACACGGGGTGGACGGAGTCCACCACCATCCATGAACAATTCCATCCTCGCTGCACGACGCCCGGCAACCCGGCCGCCGGCGGCGCCGATCGTGTGTGCGTGGTTGCCGAGTGCAATCCCAAGCGGGTTGTCGTCAAGGTTCTGCTGCCCTCACTTCGCCGGATTCCGGGCAGCAGGGAAGGCGGGCTTGGCGGCAGCATCGCTTCCCGACAGAATGAAGACGGAACTGGTTTCTTGACACACATTCGCACGACTGTTAGAGTAAACTCGTCGGCTTGTGTGTCTTGTCCGGCGTTTTCTGGAGTGTGAGATTATGGAAATTCGGTTTTCGGGTCGCCTGATCGACCGCCGCCGTCCCAGGCAGTTTCCCTGGACGTCGAGGCTCGTCCACAAGGTTCGGCGTGGGCAGTTTCGTCCGCTACGGTTTGGCATCGAGTTGTTGGAAGATCGGCGGATGCTCGACGCGGGACCGTTGTATATTAGTGAATTCATGGCGGTCAACGACAGCACCTTGGCCGACGAGGACGGCGACTATTCGGATTGGATTGAGATCCAAAACCCGGGCAACACGACGGTCGATCTGGACGGCTGGTACCTGACCGACAACGAGGCGGAACTGACCAAATGGCAATTTCCCCGCGTCACGCTGGCTCCTGACGAACGTCTGCTGGTGTTCGCCTCGGATAAGGATCGTGCCGATCCGCTGGGTGAGTTGCACACCAACTTCAAACTCAGCGGCGACGGCGAGTACCTTGCCCTGGTCCGGGCCGACGGTTCCACGATCTCCCACGAGTACGCGCCGGAGTATCCCCAACAACACGCCGACGTTTCCTACGGCATAACGCTGGACGTGGCCACGTTCTCCGTGCCCGACTCGGCCGCGGTGACCTACCTGGTTCCTACCGCCGCCCAGCAGCCGCTGGTAGCGACCTGGACGGAACGTGCGTTTGACGATTCTTCCTGGAACCGCTACAGCCAAGCCGGCGGAATCCGGATCACCGAAGCCGGGACCGAATCTCCCTACGTCGAGATCCAGAACGTCTCCCAGACAGCGATCGACACGTCCGGCTGGGCGGTCGCAGTCAACAACGGCTCGGCGTTCAATATCAACGATGTGCATGCCACGTTCTGGGAACTCCCCGAAACGATGGACGCCGGCGAGTTGCTCTATCGAAACAGCGATCCCGACGACCTCGATTACTTCTGGGGAGAGAGTATCCTCTGGTGGACCAGCGGACCGGCGTGGGTACTGCTGCTGGACGCCACCGGCAGCGTGGTCGATTTCGTCGTTTGGGGCTACACGGAGCCGCAAATCGCCTCGTTTAACGTGACCGCGGGCGGGCATTCGATTACGGCGGCCGACTTGCCCTGGACCGGGGCTTCCGTCACGGCCGCCGGCAACGGAGACAACTCCTTGCAGCGTCGCGGCGGCTCCGATCACGACAACGCCCTCGATTGGGCCTTCGTCGTGCCGCAGTCGCCTCGCAATTCCAATGCGGGCCTGACGATGCCGTTTACCACGGACATCGCAACCGGCATCGGATTCGACGCGGCCTCGACCTGCGTCGGTGCCGTGGTCCAGGTCGACATCGAGACGGCAATGTACGGCCGAAACGGGTCGCTCTGGGCGCGGTATCCATTCGTCGTGGAGGATCCGCTCGAACTGGATGCGATGCAACTGCGGTTGAAGTACAACGACGGCTTCGTCGCGTACCTCAACGGCGTGAGGGTGGCCGGGGACAACGCCCCGGACACGCCCCTGTGGAATTCGACCGCCACCGCCGGCCGGACCGTGGTCGAGTCGCTGGAGTACGCCCAGTTCGACGTCTCCGAGTACGTGCCGGAGTTGCAGCCGGGCGTGAACGTGTTGGCGATTCAAGGTCTCAACCGCGCGGCCGATGATCCGGACTTCCTGGTCTTGCCGGACCTGGTCCACCACGCCCGGCGATACTTCGGCGACCCCACGCCGGGGGAGGAGAATACGCCCGGGTTCGTCGATTTCGTCAAGGACACGAAATTCAGCGTCGACCGCGGCTACTACGACGCACCCTTTGACCTGGAAATCACGACGGGCACGACCGGGGCAACGATCAGGTACACGCTCGATGGCAGCGAGCCGACGCCGACCCGCGGCACGCTGTACACGGGCCCGATCCACGTCTCCCGCACCACGACGCTTCGCGCCTTCGCGTTCAAGGAAGACATGGAGCCGAGCGACGTCGATACGCAGACCTACGTTTTTCTCGATCGTGTGTTGCAGCAAACCAACGTCGCGCCGGCCGGTGCCCACTGGGACACGGCCATGGATCCGCAGGTGGTCAACAACACGACCCAGACCTACAGCGTGCGCGAGGGGCTGGTCGACCTGCCGACGATGTCGATCGTCATGAGCGACACCGACCTGTTCGGCTCCAACGGCATCTATCAGAACCCCTTGTCGCGGGGAGAGGCCTGGATCCGGCCGGGATCGGTCGAGTTCTTCTACCCCGAGCAGTATGACGGCTACCGGGTGGGAGACGGTTTTGCCGTGAATGCCGGGGTGCGGATCGCCGGTATTTACAGCCGGTACACCAGTAATCCCAAGCACTCGTTTCGATTGAGTTTTCAGGCCCGTTTCGGACCGAGCAAGCTCGATTTTCCGCTGTTCGAAGACTCCCCCATGACCCGTTTCGACAACCTGGCGGTGATCAACGGGCACAACCAATCGTGGGCATCCAATCACGCCAACGCATTATATCTGCGGGATCAAGTCGCCCGCGACCTGCAGCAACTCGAGCCGGATCACACCCACGTCAACGGCACGTTCGTGAATTTGTACCTCAACGGATTGTATTGGGGACAGTACAACCTCGTCGAGCGCCCCGACGACTCGTTCGCTGCCGAGAACTTCGGAGGCGACAAGGAAGAGTACGACGTGTTCAAGGGCGTGCGGCACGGCGAGACGCCTCTCGCCATGCTGGTCAAAGGCACGCGCGACGCCTGGAACGCCATGTTCGCCATCGCCGACCGCAACATGACCGACCCGGCCAACTACGAGGCCATCCAACAGTACGTGGACGTCGTCCAGTTGATCGACTACAACATCGGCATCATCTACACGGCCGACCGCGACGGGCCGACCGGCATCGTCGCCGGCCAGTCCACGCCCAAGAACTTCTACGCCCTGCGCCGGCGCGACGACAGCGGGCGGTTCCGGTTCTTCCCCTGGGACGCCGAGTTCACCTTCGAGCAGGTCAACACCGACGTGAGCGAGCGAATGGGCACCGAAAACCCCGCCCGGCTTCACTATAAGTTGCGAGCCAATCCGGAATACCGCCTGCTCTTTGCCGACCGCGTACACAAGTGGTTTTTCAACGACGGGCCGCTGATGCCGCACAACGTGGCCGAACAGTTTTCCGAGCGGGCCGCCGAGATCGACCGCTCGATCGTGGCGGAATCGGCTCGCTGGGGTGACGCCAAACGCGAACCGCCCTACACTCGCGACGCCGAATGGGCCAACGAACTCGCCCGGGTCCTCAACAGCGTGATCCCGGGACGTTCCGGCGTCGTTTTGAATCAGTTCCGGGCCGACGGTCTGTATCCCGACGTCGACGCCCCCGAGTTCCACGTCAACGGCCTGCCGCAACACGGTGGTTTCGTCAGCCCGGGAGATCGTCTTACGATGTCCGCGCCGGGCGGCATGGTCTTCTACACCCGCGACGGTTCCGACCCGCGCCTGCCCGGCGGCGGGATGTCGCCCGGGGCCGAGCAGTACACGGGCGGCTCCACGACCCCGCTCGTCTTGTCCGGTGCCACGTGGAAGTACTTCGACAAGGGTTCCGAACCGGCCGCCAACTGGTTCGCGGCCGATTACGTCGACGACGACTGGCAGTCCGGTCCGGCAGAGTTCGGCTATGGCGACAACGACGAAGAAACGGTCGTCGACTACGGCGGCGATTCGGCCAACAGGTACGTCACCACCTACTTCCGCCACACGTTCCACGTGGACGACCCGGCCGAGTTCAGCGGCCTGACGTTCAAACTGTTGCGCGACGACGGGGCCGTCGTCTATCTCAACGGCCAGGCACTCCCCTGGCACGCCGATTACAACATGCCCGATGGCCAGATCGATTATCAGACCCGGCCCTCTTC
>JABMRB010000627.1 GCA_013202865.1 Candidatus Nealsoniibacteriota bacterium
AACTGGCCCATCCCTTGCTCCGCCAACTTCGCATCGAGCTCGCTCGACGGCACGGGCGGGCGCGGCCTCGCACGGAGCGGACTCGGATGTTTGCTGCTGATTTCGGGATCCACGTACAGCAACTCCCGGTTGCCATACCGGTCGATGACGTACAGCCCCCAATTGTGCTGATTGTCGGGATTGTGGGCCACGAGGACATAATCGCGCGAGATTGGGTATGGATCGCGGAACGAATCGTGATGCGACCGGCTCATCTGGTAGTGCGGTCGCGTGTCGGGCGTGATGTTCGTGATCGCCGCCGTATCGGACGGCCCCTTGGTCCGGTCAATCAGCGCGATCGGGCCCTGATGGTCGCCGTGTGACATGAGCGTGCAGACAAGCTCCCGCGTGCCGGGAACCTCCTGGGCTTGGCTATAGCAGTTGGGCGTGTTGTTGCCGAAGACCAACTCCGGATGCGTGCCGTCGGGGCGGATCGACCAAAGCGTATGGCCAAAGTCGGCTCCCTTGTCCAAGTACTCGGAACGGGTCCACAGGATGCGCCCGTTCTGCATCACCGAAGGCTTCCACTCGGTCAGGTTGGCATGGGAAAGACGCCGCACGTTCGTGCCGTCGGCTTCCATGCGGTGCAGCACGTAGGCCTGCGGTTGCCAGCAGAGGAAGCGGACTTTGCACCGCGTGGTGTGGAAGGCCACGTCGCCATCGGGCAGGCACGCCGCGTCGAAATCGTGAAACGGTCCGTCGGTCAACTTTCGCAGGCCGGAGCCATCGGATTGCATCGCATACATGTGCCAGTACGAGGCCCAACCTTCAACCAACGGCTTGTCGGGCCGGTAAGCGAAAAAGATGGTCTTGGCGTCGAAATCCGACACCGGCTCGCGCACAATGCCCTCGCTGCCGTCGAAAAGCTGCTGGATGCGGGCCCGGTCCGGCCGGAATCGGTCCTGCTCGTCGCGGGGAATGTGCAGCACATAGACGCCTCCACCCGGCTCGAGAATCCCGTCCATATGCTCGCTGTAGTTGTGTGATTCCAGAAACGGATGCCGCTTGGCGAACAGGATCCGCTCCATCGGCGCCAGGGCGGGATCGCGGAAAAAAAGCTCCCGCTTGGCGCGTCGCGCCGCCAGGTACAGCGTTTCGGAGTCCGGATCCTCCGCGGCGCGGCGGCGCAAGTCGGCCGCCTGGGCGCGTTCCGCAGTTACGTCGAGCCCCTGGCCGGCCAGCCGTTCGATCATCTCCTCCAGCAGTACCAACACCCGCTCGAGCGGCGCCAGACGCGCAATGCGGCCCCAATACGGCGCGCCGCCCGGCACGGCCGGCCGATCGACCAGCAGCGGCGAGAGGTGATCGTCCGCCGGGATATTGCTCCAGGTCGCACGCTCACGAAGAAAGGCGTACCGCAAAAACCCGTCCCAACTCTTCTCGGGCAACCGGTCGACCGGCAAATAGGGCAGCCGGCGAGCCCGGTTGGCCGCTGTCCGATCTCGCTTGGCGACCGACTGCCACTGCCGCCCGTCCTGCGAGACGAGCACCTCGAACTGCTCGGGGATGCGGTCCCGATACTTGCCGGTGCGGTCTCGCGTGACAACGACGCGGGCCACGCCGGCCGGCTGGGGCAATTCGATCTGCACCCATTGCGAATCGCTGGAGGCGGCAATCCAACTATGGTCGTTTCCGTAACGTCCGTCGTTCAGATGCTCCACCGCGTGGATCGCGTGCCCCGCAATCACCGACGATGCGCTGGCCACCGCGCCGCGCTGGGCCAGGGCAAGGTTGTCTTTCCCTGCGGGACCGAAGATCTCGAACTCGTCGATCCCCGGCTGCGAGGTGCCGCTGGTTCCGCGAATGGCCACGCGCACAAACCGGGCAGCTTGGGGCGGGAAATCGAGGGCCTCGGGCGGCTTGACCGCCGCCTCCGCGGAAATCCGTGCCAGCGCCTCTTGGAACTCGTCGGCCACCAACCGCGGCTCGGGACCCTGGGCCCATGTTTGAGAAAGGCCCGTGGCCAGAAGCAGGCAAGCACAGCTAAACCGCCAGATGCATGGTTTCATTTCGGTTCTCTCCTAACGTGGCCTCCGGACGTTACCGAAGTAGGATGCGCCCACGGGGCGAGGAATACAAGTGAAGACTCCAGCAAGGCGGAGCCTCACACCCACACGGCGTTCAAAACCCAACTCGACTGCGCAAACTCCCCGAAACCTAATTATAGCTGAGGCGGCCTCGGGCCGCAACCGATGTGGCACGGCTCTGCGAGTCGTGAATTCTCGACTCGCGGAGTCGAGCAGCAGTCAAAGAGATAAGGCTTTTTGAATTGCGCAGCCGATTCCAAAGGCGGCGTTTTCCGGACACCATGCCCCATCCGGTGGTGTGGTCCGTCTGGTTGACTTCCCCAGAAGGAGGAGACTGGCCTCTGCGGTTTCATTCAATAAATCTTATCCGAAGTGCCTTCAACCCAACCGTGTTCGTCCGGCCGCACAAGCCAGGAAGCTTGTCCCGATCGGATCTGTTGACAAGGGCGTGCCGCGTGCGTAGATTCAGGGTGTGCATTATGCATAATCTGCCGTCTGTGAAGATCAAGGAGATCGATATGGACTCTGCCTCAGCGCGAAACCCCGGGAGAATCACAGCGCGGCCGACGTTTCTCCGGGTTGTCGGATGGCTGGTGCTATGGGCCCTTGGGGCCAGCACTGCGATGGCTGGCGAGACCTTCATGCCAGTCGACCCGGCCGGGCCCAATGTGGTGCGATTCGAACCGGTCCCCGCGAAATTCGTGCGATTCGTGATCCACCAGGGCAGCGCAAGTCAGCCCTGCCTCGATGAACTCGAAGTCAATGCCCCGGATAATGACGACAATCTGGCACTGAGATCGGCGGGTGCCAACGCGAGCGCTTCGTCAGTCCTGGCCGGACACGCGATCCACAAGATCGAACATCTCAACGACGGGCAATACGGGAACGACCATAGCTGGATCGCTTCCGCCGAGTCCGGATGGGCTCAGATCGAGTTGCCCGCGGCGACGACCGTCGATCGCGTGGTCTTCTCGCGGGATCGAAAATCGCAATTTTCCGACCGAGTCCCCGTGGCCTTTGAAATCCGGATATCGATGGACGGCCGAACCTGGAACACGGTTAGACAAGTCCGCGCCTCCAATCTAGTCGTCCTTGAGACACGGCCGTTGTATGCCAACCGGCCCATCGGCCTTGACCTGCCTCCCGTGCAGGCGAAGTTCGTCCGGCTGGTGATTCGCAAGACCAATACGGGTGCCGAACCGTGCGTTGACGAGTTGGAGGTCTACGGTACCGACCCGAAGAGGAACCTTGCCCTGGCGTCGGCGGGTGGCAAGGCGAGTGCATCATCGTGCCTGGAGGGCTACGCGGTCCACAAGATCGAGCACCTCAATGACGGACAACTCTGCAACGCCCATAGCTGGATCGCCGCCTCGCCCACGGGCTGGGCGCAGATCGAGTTGCCCGAGCCGGTGGAGATCCGCCGGGTCGTGTTCTCGCGTGATCGCGGCGGCAGCTACCGAGGACGGTTACCGACCGAATTCGAGATCCGGCTTTCCCGCGACGGCAAGCAGTGGTACACGATCAAGAAGGTCGTGGCGATGAAGGGCGGCCGGATCGACCGCCCACGTACGGGGGAATCACCGCCGGACTGGGCCTGGCGCGTCGCCGAAGCATTGCCGGCGGCACTACGTGAAGCGGCCGAACCGCTGATCGCCGATGTGAAGAGCGAAGCCGACGTGATCGCACTGCTCGATCTGCATCACCTCGACCGAGATCGGCAAAGCATGCTGAAACGCCTCTCCCTGGAGTTCCAGCCCGAGGCAATTCGCCGCGCGGCAGCAGACCTGTCAGCCACTTTCGGCAAGGCCTATCGCCCGCCGGCGGACCTCCACAGGACGCTCTCTGTCTACGAGAAGCGGCTCCCAGAGTTGAAGAAACGCATGGCGGAAGGCGATATGGCCGAGATCCGTCAAGCGGTGGCCGAGTGCGAAGCGATCTTCGCCTTTCAGCGTGCCGTGTTGCTGGCGAACCCGCTACTGGACTTCGAGGAGATCTTGTTGTTGCGTCGCAAGACGCCCGACACGTCTCGAACCGATGTTTACTGGCAGTGGGGCCAGAAGTACGGCATGACCGTAAACTGGTCATGTGACTTTCGTCCGAAAAACCCGCCGGTCGCTCCATGGTGGGAGGAGTCGGTCGTGGCCTGCTCGTTGCCGGAAGGCGGCAGGCCGTTGCGAACGATCTTCGATGCCGAGCCGACCCACATGATCCAGCACCCGGAACTCCATTTCGACGCGCAGCGAATGCTTTTCGCCATGCCGGGACCCTCCGGGGCGTTCCAGGTGTTCGAGGTTAACATCGACGGTACGGGGTTGCGACAGGTAACCGCCGACACGGGAGCGGACATCGACAACGGCGACCCCTGCTACCTTTCCGACGGTCGAATCATCTTCAATTCGACGCGGATGTATACGGGCGTTCCGTGCGAGGACGGCCAGTCATACGTATCCAATCTATGCACCACCGATGCTTCCGGCCGAAACACCCGTATCCTGACCTTCGACCAGGAGAGCAATTGGTATCCGACGCTGCTGAACAACGGCCGTGTGCTGTATACGCGATACGAATACGCCAACATCAGCCATCAGTTCGGCCGACTGCTCTTTCACATGAATCCGGACGGCACCGGGCAGATGGAGTACTACGGCAGCAATTCCTATTGGCCCAACTCGATCTTCTATGCCCGGCCGATTCCGAACCATCCGACGATGGTTGCCGGCGTGGTCTGCGGTCATCACGGCCCAAACCGAACGGGACGGTTGGTGCTGTTCGATCCGGCTCGGGGGCGTCACGAAACCTCCGGTGCGGTGCAGACGATCCCCGGCTACGGCAAGCCGGTAGAGCGGATCGTCGCGGACGAGCTCTACGGCGGCGATTGGCCGAAGTTCGTCCACCCGTGGCCGTTGAGCGAAAAGTACTTCCTGGTCAGCGCCCGAATCCACCCCGAGCAGGTCGAGTATGGCGTCTACCTGGTCGACGTATTCGACAACATCACCGAAGTCTGTCGCGTATCGGACTTCTCGCTCTTGGAGCCGATCCCGCTGAAGCCGCGAAGGCGACCGCCGGCCATTCCCGACCGGATCACACCCGGTGACAAGGAGGCGACCGTCTATCTGGCCGACGTCTACAAGGGTCCGGGCCTCAAAGGCGTGCCGCGGGGGAAGGTTAAGCGACTTCGGCTGTTTTCCTACTCTTATATGTATCGCGACACGATCCGACGCGGGTTCGGCCATCTCGCCACCGTCGGGGTGGACGGCCCCTGGGAACCGCGATTCATCCTGGGCACCGTGCCGGTCGACCAGCACGGGGCGGCCCTGTTCCGCGTGCCGGCCAACGTGCCGATCTCGGTGCAACCGTTGGACGAAAACGGTCGGGCGCTGCAATTGATGCGGAGCTGGTTTACGGCCATGCCGGGCGAAGTCCTCTCGTGCGTCGGATGCCACGACAAGCAGAATGGCTCGCCCCCGTCGGCCGGTTCGATCGCCGCGATGGGTCGGCCGAAGAATATCGAACCCTGGCGCGGGCTGCCTCGCGGGTTCGACTTCGAGTTGGAAGTTCAGCCTGTGCTGGACAAACATTGCGTCGGCTGCCACGATGGTTCGGAGGCGGAGCGGCCCGACTTTGCCCGAAAGACCGAGGAAGAAAAACTCCGCATCAACTCCGAATACCATCGGGCGACCGAAAGCGGGATCGTGACGACGTTCACGCCCGCGTTCATCGCGTTGCA
>JABMRB010000628.1 GCA_013202865.1 Candidatus Nealsoniibacteriota bacterium
AACGGGCCGTTTCCGCTGGAACCCGGGTTCTTCCAAATCACGGATTTGATTCGGCCGAGACGGACTTCTTTCACGGGTTGGTGCTTCGTGGCCATAATCGCCTCCTTTTCTAACCTTGAGTCGATGAGCCACCGCTTCACCTGGCTAACCCTGTTATGTGGCCGGACGGTCAGCGTGTTGCATAAGGGTCAT
Source organism: Candidatus Nealsoniibacteriota bacterium (assembly GCA_013202865.1). Classification (GTDB taxonomy): domain Bacteria; phylum Planctomycetota; class Planctomycetia; order Pirellulales; family Thermoguttaceae; genus JABMRB01. The sequence goes on from JABMRB010000628.1 coordinate 193, forward strand.
TGAGCACGCCCACCACATTCGCGGCAACCGCCCGCTGAAGATCGAGCCCCGAGAATCGCTCCAGATGGGCAAATGTCCGCTCGGGCATACTGCCGGTCGCACCGGAGATCAACGGGTTACCAAGACCGGTGGGATTCGCTCTCGGAATCGCACGTAAGGCAGGCATGCGACGTTGGAAGCGGATGGAGACGAGAGTCCCGAAATACGGTCGTTTTCTGACGCGTCTCACAATACCTATGAGTTAATGAACACGAACGGCTGAATACGGGCTGTGTGGCTGCGCATCAATCCTCGTCGATGCCCCCGAACGTCGTCGGAGATTCATGCTGCGGGCGAGCGAGAAGTCCGGCTTTTCAAGGGGTTTCGATGTCGGCTCAATAATTTGACCCCACGGGGTGGGGTTGAGATCGCCATCTGCGCTCAGGGCCACCAGGAGGTCGCTGGAGCAGCTTTTGTTCGGGCAAGAGGCTTTCGGGCTACCGAACACAAGACACGCTTGTGCGTTTCTTGAGTAGACGTGAAGCAACTACTTTGACACTCTGGATCCGATGCGACTTCGGCGTCACTTGGTCAAACGTGTACAATCGCTCGGATACGAGGTGACCCTACCGCTCCCCCAAATTCAACCACACCTCCACCGGACAATACCCTCCTCCATGATTGGCCCCCAGAATATCCAAACGACCGTCCCCGTTAAAGTCGGCCACCAGCACATCATGTGATCCGCGTTCGGAGACCACGACCTTTTTCCATTGCACACCCTGGCCCCGGTTGAGATAGACAGTGATCTCCTGCGGTGCGGCCCCCTGGTGCATGCGTGCACACACGATATCCGCCTGCCGGTCACCGTTCATGTCTGCGATGGCGATGCCGTGGGTGACGGCCTCCACCGGTGCGTCCACCACGTGTTCTACCCAGGCGGAGTTTTTGGCTTTAATGGGGGCCTGATACCAGGTGAGTCGATACATCTGATTCTTGAACTCGGCCGGGGCCAGGGCCACGTCCAGGCGGCCATCCCGGTTCAGGTCACCGACTCCGACCTTGGCGTCTGCCCAGGTCCACGCCGTGGTGTATGGGTGTTTTCGCCAGGTTCCATTGACCTGACCGTCGTTTTCATACCAGACCCCGCCCGTCACCACGTCCGGGTCCCCATCCCGGTCCAGGTCCGCCAATGCGAGCCCCTCGCCGTGGGGGCAGGGGATCGTGTGGTGTTGCCACTTATCCGGGCCTTGATGACGCCAGAAGTGGATTAGATTGCCGGTCTTGTGACCGAAGCCGGATTGGTCGCGGGCCACGATATCCGGCCGTTTGTCCCCGTCCAGGTCGGCGAGCAGCGCATCGTGGGAGCGGATGTTACTGATGACGTGGCGTTTCCAGGGATCACGCTCGGGATCGCCCTGGGGCAGTGGGTTTTCAAACCAAACCTGCATGCCGGGCACCAGATCCATGTCACCGTCCCCATCCATGTCGCCCACGGCACCGGCCACGGTCTGGTAGCCTCCCGGGGCGACTGTCACTTTTTGCCAGGTTGGATTGACATACCAGACCAGGGGGCCCTTGGAGCCCCCGATGGCAATGTCGAGCTTGCCGTCTTGGTTGAAGTCACCGGCCAGTTTTACCCAGGGATTTTTCGGGGGCTGGGCGTCGATCTCAATCCGCTTAAAGCTCAGTTCGGCTGCGGTTGTAACACTCACTGAAAAGAGCATGAGGGTGAGTAGTCCAATGCATTTCTGTGTGTTCCATGTAATAGGGTGCATAGCCGTCTCCTTGTTTTGTTAATCCTCGTGCTTTTTAGTGTTCACTCGTACCGATCTTTTGCAGCGTATCACGCAGATGCCCTAAGGTTTGTCGGTAGTCATCCGGTCCCACTTCACACATACGGTCTGTTGCGGGCCAACTCCCGTGGTACAACACGAACGCGACGCCGAGATGGATGGGTGATAAATGCGCGTTGCGTGTGCGCCGACGGCATCGCGACCAACACCTCAAACCGCAATCGCTAACCCACGTGGGTCGCCCCACCGCCCGCACTTGTCCAGCGGGCCCAAAGTGCGTCGGTATGATCGACCGAAGCCACTTCGGGGTCCACTACCGTCTCCTGCAGTTGGGCATCGCACATAAGCTGCTCAGGTGGTGGATGCCGCAAGTACGAAGCGCCGCTGCCGGGTGAAGCCAAAAAACGTTCCTTTTCCGACGCAAACGCCGTAATCCCCTATCCAGTACGTAAGTCCTGTCCAGGGTGTCCGAGATCGCCATTCCAAAATCAAAAGCCCGTAAACCCGTGCCGCCAGGTGGTTTTTGACAGAGCTTCTTTCGCCAGCACACCCCTCGTCGGGCGGGGGCAGCAGGCAAGTTGAAATGGTCGCGGATTTCGACGTTCTGCCCGCTCGGCCCCAGCTTATGCAACGAATTCCGAATCCGTCGCATAACACCACTGTAGCGGGTTCGCTTTCTTTCGCAACCCTATCCGGGTAGAAGTCGTCGTCCCAGCCCTGCGACAGCCGCGGCCGAACCAACGTCGCCCGGCTACCGAGAGGCTGCTGTTGGCCGCCGGTGACGACGGGGCGTTCGAGATGAACGACTGGAGTTTCGGCCAGCTTTGTCGGCTGGCCGGCGTTGCCAAGGAGACGGTCAATCGGCTCGCGGCCGGACACGGCTGCCCGGGTCTTCGCCGAGACGTTGCCTACGGGCAACAAGCCGTGGGTGACAACGTCACAAGAGGAAAACGGGCGACGTGGAAAGCTGTTCGATGGTCGGCGAGCGGGTGACGGTGCGCCCTCACCCCAGCCGTCTCCCATGTGCCCTCACGCGAAAGGCCCTCACCCCGGCCCTCTCCCAGAGGGAGAGGGAGGTTGGGGCGTTTACGCCCGTCGGCCGCGAAGCGGTGGTAGGCGCGGCATTTATGGCGGGTTGGGGAGTGGGCGGGTATCCACCTCGTAGAACGGAACTTGTTCCGTTTGTAGGATGAGATCGCAAAGAGAGGCGATTATCAATACGGGAACAGAAGATCGGAGAGACGAAAACGGAACAAGTTCCGTTCTACAACCGGCGGAATTCAAGGCGTTTGATGAACATTGGGCGGTCAGGATCTACCAGCGGAATCTGCCCCATTGGAGGCAGGATCGGTGTACGTACTTTGTGACGTTCCGGTTGTTCGATTCGATCCCCGAAGGGGTTCGCCGGGAGTGGGAATACGAGCAGACCATGTGGCTCCAGGCGCGAGACATTCGGTACGATGGCCCGCGAGGCTCGTGGCGTGCCGGACTCGGCAAGTTGTCGGCAAAGGAGCGACACTTGTTCGAGAAGCACTTCAACCGCCAGGTGCAAGCCTGCCTGGACCGCGGCTTGGGTGCGTGTTGGCTGAAAGAAACGGCTTGTATTGAAGCGGTGCGTGAGCAGTTGTTCAAAGCAGACGGCCAGCGGCACCATTTGGGCGATCTGGTGATCATGCCCAACCATGTGCATCTCTTGACCACCCCGATCGAAGGCTATGAATTGGAGATGGTCCTGAAGGCAATCAAGGGCAAGGCGGCGATTGAATGTAACAAGCATCTGCAACGGTCGGGTGCGTTCTGGCAACCGGAGAGTTACGACCACATCGTGCGCGATTTGCAGCAATTTGTGGCCTATCGTGAGTACATCGCAGGGAATCCAGCCCGGGCCGGATTGGACCTGCCTGCCGAGGCAGTGTATCGCGCCGAGTGGACGGATGCGTGGCTAAAGGCGCAATCGTAGAACGGAACTTGTTCCGTTGGAGACAATAGTCATTATCCGCATGGGAGAGAAAATCCTTTGCCTTCGTGAAACGAAATAGGTTTGGCTCTCGATTCTAGATCCCGGGAAACGGAACAAGTTCCGTTCTACTGCGACTAGAAATAGGGAACTAGAGAACAGGCACCGGTACTTCCTCCAAGGAGCGGGTGCTCTCCAGACGAATGGACCTTTCTTCAAATCCCCAGGTACGCAGTTCTGGGATGCCCCCGATGGCCTGGAACTGGTGGCGGCCCGTTTCCCGTGGGGTGAGATGTCTCGGCAGACCACCCGGCTTCTTGACAGTCGGTCGCCTGGCCGCTACGTTGAGGACGCGAGCTAGGTGCGGGTCTTCGACCGCGCCCAGTGCGGCGTGGAAACGAATTGACAAACACCCCATCCCAAGGAGAACCTCACCATGAAACGACGTGACT
>JABMRB010000629.1 GCA_013202865.1 Candidatus Nealsoniibacteriota bacterium
AGTTGCGGATTGCTGGCAGGCTGAGATCAGATACACTCTTCAATCTATTCCTACGCATTCCATACATGTTGCGGATTGCTGGCAGGCTGAGATCAGATACACTGACCGGGTTCCTGATGATCCTGGCTGGCATGTTGCGGATTGCTGGCAGGCTGAGATCAGATACACTGCCATCCCCGTGCATCACGATGCGTTCGCCGTTGCGGATTGCTGGCAGGCTGAGATCAGATACACTCCTTGGAACGATTGCACCATCCCCTTGAGGTTGCGGATTGCTGGCAGGCTGAGATCAGATACACTCAGTGGTGCTGCTAGGCTCTCTGTCATGTTGTTGCGGATTGCTGGCAGGCTGAGATCAGATACACTTTCGAGCCCGAGCTGTCGATGACCCGCTGTGTTGCGGATTGCTGGCAGGCTGAGATCAGATACACTGTCCTCCTCCAATTGCAACTGCCGCTCCATGTTGCGGATTGCTGGCAGGCTGAGATCAGATACACTCCGCAACCTGCGCGAGGGTGCCAGCGTCCGTTGCGGATTGCTGGCAGGCTGAGATCAGATACACTGACCGCCATCAGGACGGCCGCTGCTGTTGCGTTGCGGATTGCTGGCAGGCTGAGATCAGATACACTCCATGGGTACAACCTCTGGGTATGGTGGCAGGTTGCGGATTGCTGGCAGGCTGAGATCAGATACACTGAGGTTGGCACCGCGGAGGTTGGCATCGCAGTTGCGGATTGCTGGCAGGCTGAGATCAGATACACTCTGCCCGGCCTAAGTCCTTGCTGCAACGACAGATAAGGTCGATCCGACCTTAAAAAAGGCTGAGCTGCTCGGGCGCGGCTTCGGGGGGTTTGCGCATTTTTCCCCAAAATATGAACATCCTCTCGAACTGTTTGTCCGTGATCGTAATCACCCGAACCTCCCCGTCAGGGGGGAGGTGTGCCTGCACCCGGTCGATGTGGACCTGGGCATTCTCCCGGCTCGGGCAATGCCGGATGTAGACCGAGTATTGTAACCTGGTGAACCCGTCGGACAACAGGTGTCGGCGAAACAGCGTATAGTCGCGCTTCGCCTGCTTCGTGTCGGTCGGCAGGTCGAACATCGTGATCACCCACATGCATCGATACCTGTTGATATACATCGTTATTCAGTTTTCGCGTTTCGCGTTTTCGCAGTCTGGCTCGGAAACAGGCTTCAGAATCTCCAGCCGCTTGGTCTTGCCCTGAAAGCACTTCACCAGCGAAGCCACCATGCGGTGCAGGTTGACCATCAGGGGGCCGGTCTCGTCGCCGACTTGCACCCGGTCGGTCAGTAGTCGCAGCAACTCGGCCTTCGTCTGCTGGGTCAGTTCCTCGAGGCCCTGCTGTCGCATATCACGTACTCGATGGTCGACCATCGGGCGCAGCGGCTCTACCAGGTCGTCGGCCAAACAGAAGGCGTTCGAGCGGTTGCAGTGGTGCAGTCCGATTGCCGGTAGCAGCCCCGCCGCCACCAGGGCCCGGGCCACAGCCGCCCGCGCCACCGCGTAACCGTAGTTCAACATCGCGTTGACACCCGGAAGATCGCGGTCGCGCCGAAACTCCTCGCCGGGTAACCATTGGGCCCAGTAGATTCGGGCGGCCTGCGCTTCGGCATTTTTCGGGTCGCCGCTCTTCACTTCCCGGGCAAGCTGAACGAGTCGCTTTCGCGCTGCGGTACCCTCGGCCAGATTCTTTGCCTGCCCGCGAATTTTCGCCCGCACAATCTGCCGCCAAAGCTGTTTCTTCAACGGCCTTTTCACGGCAAGCTGTTCGTTGATCCGCCAGACGACCTCGCTGTGGTCGGCCAGCGGCAGTACCAACGCGACGGGCAGATGATCGCGTCCGCAAAGCACGACCGTCGCGCCACAGTCGGCCAATCGGGTCAAGGCCGAGTGCGTGTAGGTCGTCTGCGGCTGGTCGACGAGTACGACGCCCACGTCTTCGCAGGGGATCTGCCCGACGGCGTCGCCGTTGCGCTTGAGCACGAGTTGATCGTTCCGGACACTCAGATGGGCCGGCTCGCGGGAGATTTCGACGGTGCGCTTGATCATGGCCGTTGCCTGCTGGGTTGCACGCGACGACCGTCCGTGGCGGAATTCCTACCTAGGGGCCATTATAGTCGGGCCAGATTCCGAATGCGACAAGAAAAGGCGGTCCACGGATCAGTCGTTTGCCCAGCGAATCCGCCCCAGCGGATCGACGGTCACCTTCCGCGCCTTCAGCGAGTTGGCCGTGGCTCGGAGAATCTTGTAGTCCGACCCTTTTCGGGCGTCCGTATGCTCCGCAAACCTGATTTGCCCCGATGTTGATGCACCCGTCCGATAGACGAGCAGCTTTTCCTCTCCATTCATCTCGGCCAACACGATTTCACCGCGTGAGAGCGACATCACGAACTCAGCTTCGGGGCGTTGCGGGTGGTTCCTTTGGATCACCGTCTCGCCACGTTTGACGCGGCCGATCGCTTCGAGCATCGTTACAAAGACGGGCTCTCGCTTCGTCTTGCCCTTTTCGCTGAACTCGAAGATGCACAGATGGTGCGTCTTGCCCGGTTTGACGAAGGCTGCATTGTCGGTCCCTTCACGAATGGAGAGAATCGTGCCATCCTTCTTGCATACCCGGACCTTCTTGATTGGAACGCCAGATGGCATGGTCAAACCCGCCATAGCCTGTTTCCACTTCTTCTCATCCTTCCCTTGCTTTCGACCAACTTGGATGCCATACGTGCGTAACCGAGCAATAATGATCTCCCGGATCTCCCTGTCTCGAATGTTCGGCACTTCGCTAGGTGAAAGTTCCTCCACCTTCTTACGCAGAACCCAAACATCCGGCCGCTCCGTCTTGCCGTAGAACATCTCCTCGTGCAGCCGCCCGCTAACTTTCCGGTCGGCCCGGTGCGAGACCTTCACCTCGCGCACGGCGTCCAGCAAGTCGCTGCGGAAGCTCAACCACGGATCGACCGCCAGTTCACCCGTCGCCTCCGTCCCGCCAGCCATGCGGATGCTGGCAAGTTCCGCCAGCCGCCTGCGATTGGTCAGCGCAACGACGGCCGCGTCGATCGCGTGGTGGCGATGATCGGCCCGGTTCTTTTGGCCCGGGCGCAGCTTGCTGCTGTCTTGCCACGCCGGGCTATCGGGCAATTCCTCCAGAAGATTCTCGATGCCCCAGTCGTGACGCAATGTGGCCGTCAGTTGCCCCTTCACACCAAGCACGTGATGGTCGGCCTCGAACAGGCAGCGGAGATACTCGCCCGCCAGCCGGGCGATGTAACGCGTGTCGTTGAGCTGTCGCTCAATGAAGTCGTCGAGCTTCAACTCCTTCTGTACGAATCGGCGATACTTGGCGTACGGAATCCGTCCGTCGTGCATCAGCTTGCCCGCCAACTGGCAAACCTGCTCGTAGTGATCGGACTGTGCGTCGGCAAGCCACTCGTAGGGCGTGCGGTTGCCCTTGTCAGCGTTTGTCTTACCGAAGCAGACGACCTTGTTGTTCTGCGAATCGTCCAGGCACCGCGAATAGGGCAAGACGTGATCGACCTGGATTTCACCGCCGAAAAGCTGCCCGAAGCCGATCGGCTTGCCCGAGTAGATGCACGTGCGGTTCTGATCCTCCCAGAGCAGGTACCGGTTGATGTTGTCACGGTTGACGCGGATGCTCGATTCGCGAAGTTTCTCTGCGGCGTCCGCACGACGCTTTTCCCGCGTTCGCATTTCGTCGATGCGATCCTGATACTTGCGATAGGCGTCGGTTCCGCGCTTCGGCCGGGTGCGGACGTCGCGACCCATCTCGACGTGGATCGCCGCCGGGGTGCCATGCTCCCGGACAATCGCGTTGACGACCTTGCGCAGCTCGACCAGCGTTCGCTTCACCACCGGGTTGGGCGTGTCGCCGATCGGGCAATCACGCGCCCGCTGCGGGTCTGGTAGCCTGTCAAACAGCCGTCGCTTCAATTCATCGCGGCGAAGGTACCCGGCCGCGTGCAGCGCGCTCTTCTCGGGGTCACTCTCCGATTGCAGGATCAGGCCGCGTTCCAAATGCGGCAGCAGCTTGTCGATCGCCTTCAGGCTCAGATGCACGTGTCCGCTCGGGAAATCGACGTCCAGGGCGGCCTCGGCCTCGGCGGCGGTCATGCCGAAGCGGTCGACGAGGCGCTCGGCCAACTCGTCGTCTTCCCTCTCGTTGTTGATCAGCAGCCGAACGATGTCGTCCTTCTGCCGTTCGTCCCGCGCGTGCCACGCTTCGCCGACGGCCTTGGCCATCAGGGCATCGACGATCATGCCCTGCAAGCCGGGCCGCTTCCCCTTCTCTAGGTTGAACTTGACGCTCTCCATGAAGCCCAGCGTTTTTCGGATCTGGTCGAACGTCACCTTCGCGGATTGCGACAGCTTGTCCAGCAGCAAGGTGCGTTGCTCGCCAGACAGCCGTTCCTCTTCGCTCGTCTCCAGGTCGCTGTAGCGGAGGTTGTTTACCTCTTGCAGCAGGCGGAATCGCTGCGCTCGACGGTCGGCCCTGGCACAACGCGGTTGCTTCGGCTCCAACTCACACGTACCCACGGCCGAACGGGGCCAGTACATCTTGCGCTGAAAGAAGATCAGCCCGTGAATGCCGAACGCCTCCAGCGGCGAGAGTCCCGCCGGGCGGCGGGCCGGCTTGCGGGGATACAGTTGCTCGTGGCCTCGCTTCGGCTTGAACTTGCCGTACTTCAGATCGTCGGTCAACAGTCCGTCGTTTCCCAGCCGGCATTGCGATTGCCAGATCGCCTCGAACTCATCCTCGTACATCTTTCGTCGCGTGTGACGGTTACGGAGATGATCGTTCTCCCGGCGACTCGCATGATCCAACGACTGGGCCTTGCGGTACAGCAATCGCCCCAATGTCTCCGCGCCCGCCTCTTTCATCTCTCCTTCCAGTTCGCTGATCTCGGCCAGCATACCCTTGACTTCTTTGTCGCCGCGGTCCTTCTTGCGGTTCGAGAGAAAGCCGCGACGTTGGCCCAGGTGACAGAAGACGCGGCCAAGTTCATGCGGTGACAGCTTCTTGTCCAGCGCCCGGGATCGCAGTTCGTAGGGATCGCTTGCCAAGAGGGCCTCTTGCCGCTCGGGCTCGGCCGGGAACAGCCCCGCTTCTACAAGTGCATCGCGAATCTGCCGTCGCCGGCGACAACGACGCTCTGCCTGTCGCCGCATGCCACGCGAGATACGGCGGTCTTCGTTCTTTGAGACCTCCTTCGCCGTGTCGAAGTTGTCGACCCCTTCCGGGAAAACCCGAACGCCAATGTCGACAATCGCCTCCTCTTCCTCATCGATGAGTGCCCAACCGATCGAGTTTGGGCCGAGATCCAACCCCAATACACCGCGTGATGCCATGACGTCCTCCCCCCGAAAGGAATGAACCTGTCAAAGTGACCGCACAACCGTCAACAGCGACCAGGAATCCTGAGTCCCCCGCAAGAGGGGGGCACCACGGATTATGGCAGGCTGTGGCGGTGAGTGCAAGAGGCCCCTGTTGACGGAATCCACATTTGGTGTAGAATGTGGTCAGTGTATCTGATCTTGGCCTGCGATCAGCTTTTCGTAACAAGAAGAAGAATTCGCAGGCACTGCCCTACGGGGCACATCCAGTCGCCTTGTGCAAGCAGGGCGGCTGTTTTTTTGTATACTCAGAGGCAAGGACGACGCATGGCGTAACGAAAGGAGGTTCGGCGGGTGCCCAGGCGGAGAGATCGCTCGATAGTGATCTGCCCGGAACTATTTCCCGCACCCTGTCACAAGTAGGCCATCGAGAGACCAGCGGCGGTGAGTGCGAACACCGGACTGGCCCACTTCGGATCGAACAGTTCCCTCATAAACTCACTTGCCTACTCGGCAAGCTCGGAAGGCCCACTTTGACACGCTGTTCATTGCACGCCAGACACCCTGGCTCGAACCATCGACAAAGGACTGGCCGTACATTGTGGTACTTGCACTTGCCGGAATCGAGATCCAACCAGAGACACGGATTGGAATTCCGATAGCGAGC
>JABMRB010000630.1 GCA_013202865.1 Candidatus Nealsoniibacteriota bacterium
GAAGACGCGGCCCCCTCGGCGATGATCGGCGCGTCGAACCATTTCGAGGTCGCCATCGCCACCGCCGTCATGCTCTTCGGCATCTCCTCCGGTGCCGCGTTGGCGACGGTCGTCGGCGTGTTGATCGAAGTGCCGCTGATGCTGATGCTGGTGAAGGTCTGCCTGCGAACGCGAGGGTGGTTTGCTGCGGGAGAAGACGTAGGTCAGGGCTTGCCCTGACAAGACCCCGGAAAAGACGTAGCGTGCATGCAACGCACCATCAGCCAATTCCCCGCCGCCAACAGTCGGTTGATTGGTCGGCCCGTTCATAGTGCGTTTCACGCACCCTACGGATCTGGTTCTGCGGGAAAAGACCAAGCGTCCGCCGGATCCTGATCTTCGATGGCAAGACCGATCGATTCCGGCAACGCGTGTCGCCGGAGCTTTGCTCCCGTATCGGCCGATCTGACGGTTCGCATCATCCACCAGAGGATCAGGCTCTGCACGCCCCACCAGACGAGGACGCCGCTGAACAAACTGAAAATGGCAATCAGGTCTAACACCACGTGTCCGATACTGCGTCCCATTATCAAGACTGCAAGCATGGGCAGGGCCAGGAGCAGGAACACGCCAATGCCGCAGATTGGCGCAACCTTCCCGACGGTCGTCTTCAGAAAGTCGCTGAGGACAACGACCAGTAGCGGGCCGGCCAGCAGCAGCATGAAGAGGACCAGTCCACCGAGAAAAGCGACTGGGATCGCCACACTCAAGACGATCGCGTCCCAGCCAAACACTTGAGCCGCACCGAACACAAGTGCCAACAGCGTCGTCAGCCAGAACAGGCTCGACAGGCTGAATTGGAACCACCGGCGGTCGGAGTTGCGGGCTGCGGCCATGGCGTGCCCCTGAGGCGAAAACGGTTCGTCGGCTCCTCTACAAGGCTCATTCTATCGTAGCGGTTCCTGCAAGGCAATGTTTGTGCGAAGCCGCAAGCGGACAACCGAGCACAACCCCAAAAAGATCCCGCCGATGCAATCGGCGGGCGTTTCAAAACACTATCCACTATCCACTCCTCACTCCCCACTCCCCACTCCTCTCTCCCCACCCGTCATCGGCACCTGAAAATACCCCGTCGCTGCGGAGATTACGTCGCAACGGTAAATGGGGTCTTGCATCAGACACGTGCGGCGGGCGGCGGCCGGGATCGTGGTGGTGTAGATGCGTAGCTCGCCGGCCACGCTGGTGATGATCTCTTCGCGCCAGTCGCCCAATACGTCGGCCACCGCGACGACGCGGCCTTCGATTCGCGTGGACGTCTCGCGGCCCGGGTAGTTGGTGATCCGGCCGTCGAGGATCAGCTCCCGTTGCGGGTCGGCGTCCCAGTACGCCGTCAACGCGCCGAACCCGCCCAGGTTCGCTTCGTCGATCACTTCGCCCCGGCAGGTCCGCAGCTTCGACCAGGCAAACTTCTTCTGCGCGTCGGTGTCGGCACTGTAGCATTCGACGCCCGGGTGCCGGGCGTCCACGTCGCTGCACATCCCCTTGCTATGCACGTGGCGCGTGGGCCCCTCGTGTCCCCAGAGAATCTGCCCGTTGGACGCGTCGACCAGACACATCCCGTTACGCTCGGCTTTGCGGCTCTCGATGCCGAAGTAGATCTCCAGGCCGGGCCGGCTCGGGTCGATGTCGCCGACGTAGAAGTGGTCGGGGTGCCCCAGGCCGGTCGCCCAGAGCGGCTTGCCGTCGTCGTCCAGCGTGATCGAACCGAGCAGGACCTCCTCGCGGCCGTCCTCGTCGACGTCGGCGGCGTGCATCCAATGGGCACCTTGACCCCAATACTCCTTCGGTGCGTTGCGGTTGTCCCATTGCCACCGCCGCGTCAGTTTGCCCTCGCGCAGGTCGTAGGCGACGGTCTTCATCACGTTGTAAGTACCCCGCTGGACGATCAGGCTGGGCGTGCGGCCGTCGAGGTAGGCCACGCAGAGTTGGTTGCGGCAATAGTAGTTGTAGGCGGCCAGTTCGGTGCGATCCTTCTCGAACCCGTCGCGCGACGGCCAATCGAGCCGCGCGATCGGTTTGCCAGAGCGCCCGTCGAGGATCGTCAGGTACTCCGGCCCGGAGAGCACGCGGCCGGTTTCGTCGCGGGGGTCGCCTTCGCCCGTCTTCACGGCCACCTCAGCGCAGCCATCGCCGTCGAGATCGTAGACGACGTAGGGCGAGTACCAGATGCCCTGCTCGATCGACCAGCCCAGGTCGTGCCGCCAGAGCAATTTGCCGTCGTGCCGATAGGCCTCCAGCTTGTAGGTGCCGGGGCTCTTCTTCCAGTAGCCGGGCTTATAGTAGGGATCGGTGTTGAAGTTGGGCTGTTTGATCACGTAATCGAATCGCCGGTCGCCGTCCAGGTCGGCAATACCGATTTTCTGGAAGGTGTATTGCTCATTAGAATCGCCGCCGTCGAGCCGGATCGAGACGTAATCGGTCGCTTCGGCGTCGGTCAGCGTCGCGTCGCGCGACGGCGGCCCGGTCACGCCGTCGAGCACCGGCCGGATGAACCATGCGTGCTGCCTGCCTTTCTTTGCGGTAGCATCCACGAAGTCCGTGGTCTTCGACACCGGCTGGGAGTTCAGCTTCACCGGTTCCGCGTCACCGGTCCGTCGATAGACGTCAAACGCCAGATCCTCATGATCCGACTGAAGCAACCGCCAGCCGATGTACACGTTGCCGTCACCGGTCGCCCGGGCCACGATGCCACGGTCGAGTTGCTCGCGCGGGTCGTCGGTGGGCATGGCGTTGGCCGCGGTACAACAAAGCCCCAGCAGCAACATACAGAAAACGGTGGTTGGACGCATCGCAGGGTCTCCTTGAGGGGATGGCACTGGGCAGGGCTCTTAGGTAACCACGGAGGCAGTAGTATACCAGATTGTCCGGGTGGCGCGAAATCAGTTACGCAGACGGCCCGGGTCCGAAAACCGGACGGTAAGCTTCTCCGCCTCGCGAATCGCCTTGGCGGCGAATTGCGAGCTGCATTGCGTCAGAAAAGCTCGGGCGGCGGTGCGGTTGGTCTGCCATAATGCGAGGGCTTCCTTTTCGATCTTCGCCTGCCGGGCAAACGTGTCGCGCTCGAAGGCGTCCCACCGCGTACGCGCGACCTTGCTTCGCTGCGAAAAGTCCTCTCGAACGCGGTCTTGCAGCGTCTTGAACGTCCACCAGGCCGAACGCGGAGTCGGCTCGAACGTGCGTGGCGGTGGGTTGAAATGATGCTCCAGAGAAAGATGCGTCGGTAGATCGAGCGGCCGGTAGAACGACGGCGGCGTGGCCGTGATGCCCAAGTACCAGGGCAATAGCACGCTGGTCGATGGTTCCGCGGTCGTTCGCCAGTAGATGCAGCCGATCTCCGCGGGCATGCCGGTGCGGAGTTGGAAGACGGCGCCTTCTTGCGTGACCGGCGTGCTGATCGTGCGGCCCTCGCCGGTCGTATCGCGAAGGATGCGGGCGACCGTCGCGACGGTCATTTTCTCGCTGGGGCGGATGCCCGGCGGCGGGGGCGACTTGGGTGGCCAGGCCTCGCCGTTGCCGCCGATTAACTGCCGGGCGTGCCAGCGGCGCGGGTCCGGTGGATCGGCCGGATTGCGGTTGTATGCCTTGCGGAAACTGAACGGCTTGCCGGCGTCGGGATCGTACCAACCGCGAGCGACCGCGTAGTCGATCAGGCCGGGCGAGGCGAGGTAGTTCTTCGTGTCGCTGAGGTCTACCGCGCCGATGATATGCACGTTGGGCAATAAGACGACCGCGTCGTCAGGCACTCGCCGGGCCACCCAATGCCGGCCGCGGACGACCGCCAACAGCCATGCCTCGTGCGGATCGGCAATCACGTAGGTCCGGCCCGAATCGACGTAGCCGAGCCGCTCGATCAGTCGCCCGGCGAGTTCAACGCCGTCGCGGGCCGTGCGGGCTCGCTGGGCCACCAGCCGGCGGAGCATGTAGCCGATGCCGCCATGGCAAATCTCCCCCCGGGCGACCAGTGTGTCGTAGTCGTCCTCACGGGTCGGGCAAGCGTCGCTGACGATCGCCACGCCGTGTTCGTTCAAATACGCGTCGCTGAACTCCTGTCCGGGGATTTCGCTCCAGAGAAACGACCACGCCCGGCCGATCTGGGGCAGTTCGCCGCCGCGGCGCAACCGGACGACGGCATCCGGCGGAAAACTCTGCCCGGGCACACGGCGGAAGTTGAGGATTCGTAGTCCGCCGTTCTGCTCATTGTGACCGACGAGCACCGATCCGTCGGCCGACGCGTTGCGCCCGACGATCACCGCAAAGCAACCCCGGGCCCGCGATGCCAGGGCGTCGCCCAGCAGCAGCGCCGCGAGTAAAGCAAATGCGACGAGCGGATGCGAGGGGCGGTTCAGGCGGTTGGACATGCTTGGGTTCTCCGTGTTCCGGTGATGAGTTCTGATGTCGTGGCAAAGCCGCAAGCGGACGGGGAGCATCGCTCAGTCCAACCCCGGCGCAAACCCGTGGCGCATGGTGTTCTCGGTGCAGCAGCGAGGCTCGACGAAGTGCAGCAGGTAGTCGGCGCCGCCGGCCTTGGTGCCGCTGCCGGAGAGGCCGAACCCGCCGAACGGCTGCCGGGCGACCAGTGCGCCGGTGATGTTGCGGTTGAGATACAGGTTGCCGACTCGGAACTCCTGCCGGGCCGCCTCCAGGTGCGACGGTTTGCGGCTATAGACGCCGCCGGTCAGCTTGTACGCCGTGCCGTTGGCTACCTCCAGTGCCTGCTCGAAACTATCGACCCGCATCACCGACAGCACGGGCCCGAAGATCTCCTCCTGGGCCAGGCGATGCTCCGAACGGATGCCGGAGAAGATGTGCGGGCCGATCAGCGGTTTGCCGACCGTCTGCTGCAAGCCCGGAGCCACTTCGCCGGCCAGTTCCAGCTTGCCTTCACTGCGGCCGACGTCGATGTATCCGCGGATCTTGGCCGCGGCCGCCTCGTCGATCACGGGGCCCAGATCGGTGGCCGGGTCGGCCGGATCGCCCACGACCAGCGTGCGAGTCGATTCGATCAGCCGGCGGAGGAACTGTTCGTACACGCCGTCGAGCACGATCGCCCGACTGCACGCCGAACATTTTTGCCCGGCGTAGCCGAAGGCCGATTGCCGCACGCCGAGCACGGCCTCGTCCAGGTCGGCCGAGTCGTCGACGATGATCGCGTTCTTGCCGCCCATCTCACAGACGACCCGTTTGACGTGGTTCTGTCCCTCGGGCGTTGCGGCGGCGGCTTCGATAATCTCCAGGCCGACCTGCTTCGAGCCGGTAAACGCGATCAGTGCCACGCGCGGGTCGCGAACCAGCGCCGCTCCGACCACGCGCCCGGAACCGGGCAACAGTTGCACGACGTCGGCCGGGACGCCGGCACGCCACAGTATCTCACACATCAGCCGGGCGATGCCGCGGGTTTGCGTCGACGGCTTGACCAGGGCCGTATTGCCGACCGACAAGGCGGCGACGGTCATGCCGGTGCAGATCGCCAGCGGAAAGTTCCACGGGCTGATCACGGCGGCCACGCCACGGGGCTGATACCAGGCGTGATTCAGCTCGCCGACAAACTGCCCCAGCCGCTCGCGACGGAGCAGCCCGACGGACATCTGCGCGTAGTATTCGCAGAAGTCGATCGCCTCGCAGACGTCGGCGTCGGCCTCCCGCCACGTCTTGCCGGCCTCGCGGATCATTACGCCGGCCAGTTCGTCGCGGCGGGTACGCATTTCGGCCGACGCACGTAGCAGGATGGAAGATCGCTCGATCGGGTCCATGTTGCGCCAGGCAGGAAACGCGGCCGCGCTGCGGGCAATCGCCGCGTCGACCTGTTCGGGTGAAAGGTCGCCTTCGAGCGTGGGGACATCGGCGGTGGGGATCGCCCGGGCGAAGGTTCTGCGTTGATCGCTTTGGGCGAAGTCGCGGACCGGTTCGTTGATGAAGGGACTGTTTTCGATCGCCGTGCCGGCGACGGCTAAACGGTCGGGAGCGTCGTCCGACTCGTCGTCCGTGTGTGGCGAGGCGAGCAGTTCTTCTTCGGGGGCGTCGTCGGAGAAACCGGCGCGGAGCCAGGATTGGTTGGAGGTGTTTTCCAATAGGCGGCGGACCAGGTAAGCCATGCCGGGGATCATTTGGCCGACCGGCACGTACTCGCGCAGCCGCAGCCCCTGCCCGATGACGGCGGCCTTGAGTTCGTCACCCATGCCTAAGAGCATTTGCAACTCGACGGCCCAGGCGGGCAGGCCGTGCTTCTCCAACAGCGCGAGCGTATAGGCGATCGAGCGGATATTGTGCGACCCCAGGGCCAATTTCACGCCCCCCTCACCGGCTCGCCGCGGCATAGCGTCGACGAACTGGCCGGCCATCCGCTCGAAACAGGCGTCGGTCTGGCGCTTCTTCGTCCAGACCGGCACGGGCCAGCCCATCTGCTCGGCATGCACGACTTCGTAGTCCCAGTAGGCCCCCTTGATTAGCCGCACGGTCACCTGCCGGCCCAGACCACGCGCCCAGGAGATCAGCCGCCAGGCGTCTTCCTCGCCACTGCGGAGATACGACTGCAAGGCGATCCCCGCGGGAAAATCGAACCGCTCGCAACACCGCTCGAACAGGGCGATCGTCAACTCCTTCAGGGCGTGATGCTCCATGTCGAAGTTGACCAGCACGTTGTGCCGCCGGGCCGCTTCGAGAATCGGCTGCAACGCGTCGGTCAGCCGGGCGAGCGAACCGTCGAAATCGATCGGATCGGTCCGGGCACAAAGCGAGCTGATCTTGATCGATACGTTGGTCCGCGGCACGGGGTCGATGTGATCGCTCTCGAGCGGCGGACGAGGGTCCCAGCTTCCGGTCTGCATGGCGAGCGTTTCGATCAGGTCGAGGTACCGCTGTCGATAGGCGCACGCCTCGGCGTCGCTCAGACAGGCTTCGCCCAACAGGTCGACGCTGAAGCCCGCGCCGCGGTCCCAAAGGGCTTTGAGCTTGGGTACGGCCGTATCGGCGTCGGCCCCGGCGATGAAGTTACCGGCCATCGCCCGAATCCGCCCGGTGACCGTCTTAGCCAGCACGCCCTTGGCCAGTCGCCCGGCCTTTAGTCCCATTTCCACGCCCGGCGGCAACGTAACGCCCGGCTGGCTCAGGTAGTCGGTCAGGTAGCTGTGGACCATCGCGGGCGTGGTGAGCATGGGAAAGACGTCGACGAAGCGAAAGAGCTGGATCTTGAAGGCCGGGTCCTTCATGGCCCAATGCATCAAGGCGTCGGACCAGAACTTCGAAGAGAGCACGCCGGGGCGATGTTCGGGAGCGCCGCGAAGCAGGTCGCGGCCCAGTTCGACGGCACGGCGGTCGACGGCGGCCGCATTTGGCGACTCCGCCGGCTGCAACCCCGCGGCGTTTTCCGTGCTTTCTCTCTCGTGGTCAGGCCGGGCCATGGAAGAACTCCCTTAGCGATACCCAGGCTGCACTATATCGACCGGGGCGCAAGTTGGCCAGATGGGCAAGTTGGCCAGACGGGTAGAATCACTCTTGCTCAAGTACGGCCGGGAGGTTTCACGCGTCCCTCTTTTCCTTCAAACGCTCGAGCATTTCAGCCTTCTTACGCTGCCACCACTGATCCGAAATCTCTACCGGATCGCCGGAGTCGAGACCCTCGAGCAGGAGTGCTTCAATTCGTTCTTCCGCCGTTCGTTTCTGGTCTTCCCGGACAAGCCCGCGAATGTACTCGCTGGCGGTGCTGTACCCGCCCTCGGCCACCTTGCTAAGGATGAACGCCCGCATCGATTCGGGAAGAGACATGTTCAGTGTTGACATAGATCGCGTACCTCCTCGTGCAGCATACGGTTCTTGGCGAAAATTGTCAATGCTTGCCAAACGGGCTGGGGCATCCCGTGCAAGGCGCCGGTACGAAAATGCGATACAATGGCCCACACACGCCTAATAGCTTCCCCCCGAAATAAGGGATTCCCGATGTCCGTAACACCCGAAACGCTCAATAAACTGGCCCAATTCGACACGCCGACGATCTGCAATGTGATCGAACTGTTCGACGTGCGGCCGCGGGATACGGGCTTTATGGACGAGCGAATTCGGGCCGGTTTTCCCGAGCTGCCGCCGATGGTGGGGTTCGCGGCCACGGCCGCCTTCCGCAGCGGGGCTCCGCCGGCTGGTGGCGACGCCTACGGCAGCTTCATCGAGCAGGTCGAACATTACGGCGATCTACCGGGCCCGGCCGTGATGGTTTTCGAGGATCTCGACAATCCGGCCGTCGGGGCTACCTTCGGTGACGTGATGTGCTCGGTCTACCGGGGGTTCGGATCGGTGGGGTTGATTACCAGCGGCGGCGGACGCGATCTGCTGCAGGTCCGCGCGCTGGACTATCCGGTCTTCACCGGCTCGACGATCTGCGCGCACGCCTATTGCCATCTCTTACACCTCGGTCTGCCGGTCCGCGTGGGCGGACTGCCGGTCGAACAGGGCGACTTGCTGCATGGCGACGCCAACGGCGTGACGAACGTCCCGATTGAGATCGCTGCCGAGGTAGCCGACGCGGCCGACGAGTTCGTCTCGGCCGAGAAGTTTGTGCTCGACTACGTCCAGGCGCCGGGCGAGAAGACGATCGCGAAGTTGAACGCTGCCCGGGAGGAGTTTTCCGCGGCGGTCGAGGAATTGCAGCGGCGGATTCGCGGCGGTTAGTGTCGCCTCTACCGCACGCGCCGCAGCAGATCGGCGACGTTGCGCAGCGGGAACCCCGGTGGCAACTCTTGGTCGGGTTGCGTTTCGCGGTAGCCTTCGATCAGTTCGCTCAGTTCGTCGAGCGTCACCCGATCGGACGCAAGCAACAAGGAGGGAAACTTCTCGAGCACGGTTTGCCACTCGGTCGCCGCCTCGGCGAATTCCTGCCTGGCAGTTCTCAAGTAGCCCTCGGCCAGGGTCTTGTCGCCGATAGCCAGGAACTGCTCGCTCGCGACCAGGGCCTTTTCGGCGTCGGCAACGGACTCGCGGGCGACCCGGGTCTCGGGGGCGTGAACCACGTGAACTCGCATGAACCGCCCCAGAGCGAAGTCCTCGGGAAAGATCTCGTCGAGTTGCGTGAGGATCTCGCCGTATCGCTCAACCAGCCCCAGCAATTCGACGATGGTTTGCGGGTCGGACCCGTAGCCGACGCTCGGGTTCGCGTTGAGCACGTCGCGCCACTTCACCGTGGCGTCGCGGTACTTAGCCCGGGCGGCGATGTAGTCTTCCCGTTTGGGCTTCGGGTCGGCCTTGGCCAGGGCCTTCTCGGCCTCGTCGACCAGCCCTCGCGCGGCCAGCACGTTCGGGATCCGGCCCATCAACCGGTGGACGTAATCCTTCAGCCGAAAGTCCTCGGGAAACAGGTCGCCGTCCTTGTCGAGCACTATCTTGTAGTTATCCAACACCACCTGAACGTCGGCGGCGAACGTATCGTCAACAATCTCACCGGGTGGCGGCGGCGCGTCTCCCAGCAGGAGCCGATCTTTCTGCCACTCGGCCTTGCGTTTTGCACTGATCTCGAGCAACTTGCTCCACAGCGCCGAGCCGAGGCGATACTTCTCGCGGGCGTCCTTTAGCCGGCCTTGGTCGAACGCCTCGCTGCCTTCGTGGATCAGTCGGCGCGCGGAGACCGCAATCATCAGCTTGGCGGGGTTGAGCGAGCCGGGGAATTCGCCGACAGCGGGGGACGCTGTGTCGCCGGC
>JABMRB010000631.1 GCA_013202865.1 Candidatus Nealsoniibacteriota bacterium
GGTTTCACCCATCGTCCCCATCCGGGCGAGTACGTCGTAGGAGACGTTGAAGAAATCGGTCTTGTCGCCCGCGAGATCAACGCCGCCATCGTGGCTCCGCGCGTTGTGGCACTCGACGCAATACTTGTCCAGCACCGGCTGCACCACCTCCGGGTAGAGGAACCCTTTCACACCCCAGTCGGGCGGGCGGAGTTCCTGTGGGTGACGCATCAGGGCCAGGTCGCCGATCGGATGTGGGGTTTGCTCGTTGCGGTCGGCGTGGCACCCGACACAGCCTTGCACTTCGCCGGGCATCATGTGTGTGAAGGTACGCATCCGCTGCACGGCCCGGCCTTCGGCGTCGAGCGCCATGAAGTAGATCGGCACCTCGGAGGGGACCTTGAAACAGGCCGACCCGTCCGCAGCCACGTCGGCCGTGCCCCAGACCTTCTTGGGCGAATAGGTCGCCCCGCAGGAGACCAACGGGAACTGGTATCCGAAGGCCGTGTTGGCGGCGTAGCCCTTGCCGGTGGGCACCTCGTGGATCAGCGGCGTGAACGTGCTCTTCTCGATCTCCTGGACGACGCAGATCTGCTTCACCTCGCCGCGGCCGACGTGCGGTTCGAGCCCCCGATAGACGTCCTGCAACACAATCACGGCCGTGGAGCCCGACACGCTGCCGTCTTCCGATAGCTTGACCGAATCGTCCAGCCGCACGGTGGAGACGACCGGCGGCCGCTCGGCGGCCCGGACCGGCTGGGCACTGTAGTAACCCAGGCCGTCTTTCGGCGGCAGCACGGGGACATAGTTTCCCTCGTAATCGCGCAGTTCGAGCGTGCCCATGTTCGAGACGAAATAGCGGCCGTCGTCGATCGGAAACGGTTTCTCGTAAGGGCCGTTGAGCCCGTTGCCGTAGACGCCGCTGACGCGATAGATATCGACCTCGGGCGTGACATTGCGGACCGCCTCCCGGGCGTTGGAGCCCTTCGTGCGATCCACCACACAGATACCGCCGCGGCAGTCGCCGTTGTGGTTGGTCGCCAGGCAGATGATCTTTTGCGTGCCGGGAATCGACTGAGCGTCCATGAACGTACCCGGTGCGATCACCCGATTGCCGTAGTAGCCGGCCAGGGCCGTGCCGTCGGGGTTGATCGACCAGAGGCTTTGGATCGGGCAGGCCGGGCGGTCGACGTACTCCCAGCGGGTGAAGACGATCCGGCCGTCGCCCAACACCGCGGGCGTGAAGTCCATTAGGTAGTTGGCCGAGAGGCGTTTTTGATTCTTGCCGTCGCGGTCCATGCGATAGAGCACCGGCGAAGTGGTGACGTAGCAATAGGCGTAGGCCGGCTTGCGGTCGGAGATGAACGCCACGCCGCCGTCGGGCAGCCAGCAGGCGTTGAGGTTGTTGTGCGGCCCGTCGGTCAGTTGCGTCAGCGCGGTGCCGTCGATGTTGATCCGGTAGACATGGTAGTTATTGTCCGAGACACTCCGGTCGACCTCGCCGAGCATTTGGTTGGGTTGTGCCATCTGCTGCCCGCCCCGTTTCCAGGAGAAGACAACTTCCTTGCCGTCGTACGAGAGGTCACAATCGATGATCTCGCCTTCGGTAGAATCGACCAACTGCCGAAACTTTCCGCCGTCGGGGCCCGGCGTGTAGACCAGCAGCCCGCCGCCGGGTTGGTAGCCTTCGACGTGATAAACGTAAACGTGCGACAGCCGCAGGTGATGTCGCCGGATCAGCAGCACGTCGCGGAATCCCAGCTTGCCGGTGTGCAGATCGGCGGCCAACTTTCGGGCCTCGGGCGTTCGCTGCGACGGCGGCAGGCCGAAATCGGCAAGGAACCGGTCGCTCACGGGCGAAGCGAAGACGGCGATCTCCGACGCCCCCGGGTTGTATTGCGACGTGTGGGCCGAGAGGAACTTGAGCGTGACTTTGCTGGCACGGGTCTTCGCAACGCGGATTCGCTGCGGGCCGTGTCTCATCTCGAATGTGCCCCGGGCGGCCGGCTGCGGTTGGTCGTCGAGGTAGACCTCGTAGTCCTTGAAGCACTCCTCGGCGATCATCGCGGTGCGGCCGAAATAGACGATCTCGCCGATCTCGACCGGTTTGTCCCAGGAGAGCGTAAACGTGTCCTGGAATTTGGTCGCCCCGCCGCGAACCACCCAGGCCGCCCGCAGATCGTTGCCGCTGAGCAGCCCGGGCACCTTGCCGTCGACGGCGAACTTGGCGAGGTAATCGGCGCTGTACTCGTCGCTGGCGGTGGCCTTGGCGGTGAGAGCGAGGTTGGTCGGTGCGATTTCGGCGGCGATTGTTTCGTGGACAGCCAGTCCGACGATCGCAAGGATCGACGCCAGGCAGATGGTAGCCGTAGGGAAGCGTTTCTTCATGGCAGTTTCTCCATGTGCGCCGGTGCGAAGCCGCAAGCGGCAAAGTCTAAATCCCTAGTCCTTATGTCGCAAAATCGGTTGGCGGGCGGCGCGGACTTCGTCGGGGCGGCTGATTGGGGTCGTGTGAGGGGCGTCGTGCAACAGGTCGGCGTCCTCTTCGGTGATCCGGAAGAGGGCCTCGGCAAAGGCGTCTAACGTGGCCTTGCTCTCGGTCTCGGTCGGTTCGATCATCATTGCTTCGTGGACGATCAGCGGGAAGTAGACCGTCGGGGCATGGAATCCGTGGTCGATCAGCCGTTTGCAGATATCCATCGCTGTGACGTCCCGCTTGGATTTCAACTCCGCAGCAGTGGCTACAAATTCGTGCATACACCGCGAGCCGTGCGGCACCGGGAGGAAGTGCTTCACCCGGCCCAGCAAGTAGTTGGCATTGAGCACGGCGACGTCGGACGCCCGACGCAGGCCTTCGGGCCCGAGCGTTCGCAAGTAGCAGTACATTCGCACCAACACGCCGACGTTGCCGAAGAAGCTGCGGACCCGGCCGATCGAGTTGGGGCGATCGTCGTCGAGCCGGTAGCGCTGGCCGTCCTTGGCGACGATCGGCGTGGGCAAGTAGGGCGCAAGCTTCTCGGCCACGGCGATCGGCCCGGCGCCCGGCCCGCCGCCGCCGTGCGGGCCGGTGAAGGTCTTGTGCGGGTTGAAGTGCATCAGGTCGGCGCCGAAGTCGCCCGGGCGGGTGATTCCCATGATCGCGTTCATGTTGGCGCCGTCGAGATAGACCAGTCCGCCGACGTCGTGAACCATGCGGGTGATCTGCTCGATCTGCGGGTCGAACAGGCCCAGCGTGTTCGGGTTGGTGATCATCAGCACGGCCGTCTTCTCGTCGAGCTTAGCGGCCAGACCGTCGAGATCCACGAGGCCTTCGGACGTGCTCTTAACCGGCACGGCGCGGAACCCGGCCACGGTGGCACTGGCCGGGTTGGTACCGTGGGCCCCGTCGGGGATCAACACCACGGAGCGATCTTCACCAAGGTCGCGGAAGTAGGCGGCGGCGACCAGCAGGGCGGTCATTTCGCCATGCGCCCCGGCGGCCGGCTGCAACGAAACGGCCGGCAGTCCGGCAATCTGGGCGAGCATCTGCTGGCATCGGTAGAGCAAATCGAGCATCCCCTGCAACGTCGATTCGTCCTGATAGGGGTGCAGGTCGATCATGCCGGGCAGCGACGCCAATCGCTCGTTCCGCTTGGGATTGTACTTCATCGTACAGGAACCCAGCGGATAGAA
>JABMRB010000632.1 GCA_013202865.1 Candidatus Nealsoniibacteriota bacterium
AGCTTGCACTTGGGGTTCTTCAACTGCGAGACCAGGGCGATCGAGTGCTCGATCCCCTTGCGCGGCACCACGCGGGTCGGCTGCAAGAGGATGATGTCGTCCGGCTCGAGCCCGACCCGCTCGCGAAAGTCGGACTTAGCCATCTCCTCGGCCGAGGGCGGTTTCTCGAAGTCGAGCACGTTGGGCACCAGCACCGACGAGGCCCCGGTACGCCAGGCAAGGTCCTTCTGGGCGAACGAATTGATCGTCACGTGTTGCAGCGACGGCAGCGTCGGCGGGAAGGCCATGTCGAGAAAATCCTGCACCGAATTGACCGAGAACCGCGGCCGCTCCCAGTAGAAATCGTGGTGATGGGCGATAGTGTGGGTACCCGTCTCGGCAATAAAGTGGGTCAACGCCACTCCCAAAGGAATGTGCATCGGCAGGCACAAGGCGTTCTCCACCACCAGCATGTCGATCGCGAACTTGGTGACGAACTCGTAGAGCGTGTCCTTGAGATGGGCCGCGACCTCGTTGATCTTCCGGGTCAAGGCGGGGGTCCGCTGCCGGATGCCGAACGCCCGCTCGTTGATCCAGACGTTGTCGCGGTCGTAGAAATAGGCCTCCGGCACGAGCATGCTCGAGCTCGGGTCGCGGTCCAGCTTGCCGGCGTACCAATAGCTGACGTGCCGGTAGTCCCAGAGTATCTGCGCCCACTTGGCGCTCTCCAACGAGACACCGTCAGTGCCGGAAAACCGGGTCGATACGAAACCGATGCGTTGCTCGGACACGGGTAAGACCGAAAATCAGGGGGTCATGGAGGTCTGCCGACCAAGGGGCAGGGAGGTCTGCCGACCAGGGGTCAGGGAGGTCCGCCGACCAGGGGGCATGGAGGTCCGCCGACCAGGGGGCAGGGAGGTCCGCCGACCGGAGGTCAGGGAGGTCCGCCGACCGGAGGTCGAGGCCGAATGCTCTATTCTTGCTGGGTTTCCTGCTCGCGGGGCCCCTCAAGTATAGAAATCGGCCGATTCGGCTGTTTCCTGAAATCACGCCTGCATAAATTGTTGCCGCCGCAAAATGCGCTACTAGTCAATCATAGGTCTGAGAACTGGCCCAGTGTGGTTAGAACCCGATCCGGCGAGATCCCGTCGGTACGCGCGTCGCCGTGGCGCAAGCGGAGGCTGCGGGCGTCACCGGCAAACAGGGCCGTGCGGAACCCCACCTGGCTTGCCGGCAGTACGTCGTTGAGCAGGTCGTTGCCCAGGTAGAGGGTCTCGCCGGGTGCGATTGCCCGGCGAGAAAGCGACTCGGCCGCCATCTCGAACAACGTCGTGCCGGGCTTCGCGCGACCGTACTTATACGAATAATACTGCAAATCGGCCGAGAAACCGAGCTTTTCGGCCGGCTTCCCGAGCAGGGCCGGGAACAATTCGGGCGAGTAGAACTGGGCGTTGCTGACGATTCCCAACGCCAGGCCCCGGTCCCGCAGACCGGCTAGACACTCGCGCAAATGTGGCATCGGCCAGCAGGGGTTCGTTCGCGCCTCATACTCCGCGGCCAACCGGCGGACGTCGGCCGCGGCGGCGGCAGACGCGTCGATCAGGCCACGCCGGGCCATCTCGGCCAGGACCTTTCGCCAGATCTCGACGATGTCGACCTCCGGGTAGTCGATGCCGTTGCGACGCGAGCGCTCGTGCGATGCCGCAATGGCCTGGAAATAGCACTCGACGCCCTGGGCGGGTGAGTTGCACTCGTGGATTTCCACGGCCGAGAGGGATTCGTCCAGGGCTCGCTGGGGCGCGGGGGCGAGCCCCGCGGCTCGCTGGGACGCGGCGACGCCTACTTCGCCGCTGCCGCTGATGACTAGCGTGCCGTAGAGATCGAATAGCACGGCCCGAATCCCGTCGACCCGCCCGAGCACCGGTTCGGCCTCGGTAGGGATCGGTTCCAGCGGCCGGCTGTGCCGACGGAGGATCTGGGCGATGGGTTCGGGCACGACGGAAACTCCCCTGTCTGCCGCTTGCGGCTTCGCACTACATGGAGTCGATGGACAACCGAAACGCCCAGTATAAGGATGTTATCGGGCAAACGAAAAGGAACCCCCCGCACGGGCTATTGCAGGCCGTGTCTCGACCGTAGAACGGAACTTGTTCCGTTTTCGCCTCCTCGCTCTCCTGTTACCATATTCATAATCGCCGGTCTTTGCAGCCTTATACTGCAAACGGAACAAGTTCCGCTCTACGGTGTTCTGCGAATCCAGCTACCCAAGGCTCGACCAAACACTAACTTCGGATCGGACGGAACCGGCGGAAGTCGAGGAACCGGTCGAGGATTCGCTGCGGCGCCCGTAACGGCTCGGGGCGAGCGGCGCGGGGTTCGACCGCGACTTGCTCGTATAGCTGCCGCAGCCGACGGCCGCTGGGATCGGGTGAGAGATGCTCGTCGATGCATCGGGCGTTGGACTCGATCACCGCGGCAGCAGTGCCGCCGACAGCGAGGACGCTGTCGGCGTCGATCGACAGGGCCTCGTCGATCGATTCGTTGAGTTGCACGACGCGACGGCGGGCGGCCGAACTCTCGCAAACCGCCCGCAACACCTGCTCCTGCTGTTGTTCGTCCAGATCGCCAAAATCGACCAGGCCGTCTGCCACGCGAACTTCGAGTTGTTCGGCCAGATCCGATGGCATCGGGCGATCGTAGGTTTCGAGCGAACACCGATACAATTCTACGAGCGACTCTCGAACGTCGCTTCCAACCCACTCGACCGGAACGCGAAGCTCGGGCCGCAGCCAATCGAATCGCATACCCATCTCGACGAAGTCGCGGGTGATCTCCGGCAGATCGCGTCCGAGCAGCACGTGGCCGGCCTGCGACGATTCGAGAAACGCCATGCCGAACCCCTCGGCCAGACTGGTGGTGAGGATGCCGTCGGCCGCGGCGAGGTTTTCTGGAAAGCTGAGTCCAGCGCCGCCGACAGCGAGGGACGCTGTGGACCCGCCCACGCTGAACCGGCAGGGCAGCCCAAGCTCGGTCGCCAACCACTGCCACTCCTCGTAAATCGACAATTCCAGAGGATTCAGCGGTGGCAACGTCAACCCAACAACGGTACCCGGCGGTGCTAAAGCCGAATACAACAACGCCTCGCCAACGTTCTTCCGCCGGATGCAACGGACCGGGTAGAGCAGGAAGCGGTCGGTCGGCGCGACGTCGAACAACTGCCGGAGCTTCTCCCGGGCGTCGGACTTCGGCGGCAGTCCGTCGATCGGCGGCGTCGGATTGGGCAGCAGGTGCAGGCGCTGGGGCGCGACGCCCGCATCGGCCAGCACGCCGTGATCGCGTCCGTTGAGCACCGCGTAATGGATGGCGGGCCCCTGCGGATAGAGCCCGGCCGAGCCCGGATCGCCGATATTGCCGTAGTTCTCTGGCCGGAAGTCCTCGGCGAAGTCGTGGACTTGTAGCAACACCGCGTAGCCGGCCTCGGCCAGTTGGGCAACGACCCGCGGCAGGCAGCGATTCTTGCCCAGCGAGTGGTTGTGGACGTGCAGCACGGTCTGCTGCGGTGCGAAACCCAAGTCGTCCAGCGCCGCGGTCAGTTGCGAGAACAGCGGTTCCGTGCTATGCGCATCATTACCGTCCACATCGGCCCGCACGGTGTCGTAGTCCAGCAGCGGGACCTCGCAGAGCGAGAAGTCCAGCGCGTCAATCCGCTGGGCCACGTCCTCGCCCCAGCCCGCCTGCCGCCCGCCGTAGAGCACGGCCACTCGCCATCGCTGCTGCGGATCGAGCACGGCGTCGAGCGAGACGAGTTGGTTCTCGATCACCCTCGTCACGCCGCCGCGGTTCAGGTGATAGTGGAGGATGGCAACGTTCATCTGCTCGCGGGGTCCGGCTATGCTCAATCCTCCAACTTCCGCAACTCGACTTTGCGGAACTCGCACGGATGGCTCTCGGACTGTAGCGAGATGCTGCCGCCGTGGAGCATCTTGTCGCCGTCTTTGATCAGCTTCTTCGCGCTGGCGTCGTTCTCGTCCAGTTGCGGATTGTCGTATTGCAGTACGACTTCACCCTCCATGATGTGCTTGATCGTTTTGTTGCCGCGGACCTCGACCTCGATCGTAACCCACTGGTCGCCGTGATAGGTCTTCGACGTGGAACTGGTACCGTGCCGCGTGATCAGCTTGCCGTCGATCACGACGTTGGTGCCCGGGGTGCAGAGGTTTCCGGTAGACCGTTTTCCCGTGCCGCTGCCGCCGAGCAGTTGCACTTCGATCGACGCGGGGAAGCTCTGGTTCTTCTCCATGCTCTCGGGCGATTGGCCGTGGACCATGATCCCGCTATTGCGAAAGGCCCAGCCCGGCCCCCCGGCCACTTGCTCGCCGGTGAAGCGGTATTCGACCCGCAGGACGTAGTTCGAGAAGGGCGTCTCGTAGAACAGGTGGCCGAACTTCCCGCCGAACTTCTCGTACTTATCCTTGTCGTAGACGACCTTGATGACGCCGTCCTCGACGCGGAACGTGTTGCCGAAATTGTCGTCCAGGTCGTGCCCGGCGATCTTCACCTTCCAGCCGGTAAGATCCTTGCCGTTGAACAGTTGGATCCACTCTTGCTCCGCGGCCGGTTCGGCCCCGGCTGCCATGGTCGCGGTCAGGACAACAAACAGTGCAGTAGCAGTTCTTCGCCAGTTTCTCATTGGGATACCTTGGGGTGAGGGGTGTTATGTTCCATGAGTCCCTAAAGTCTACAACGTCGGGGCGGTTAGGTCCACCCTCCCCACCTATTGCCGCTTGCGGCTTAGCAACGTGGTGCGAGAAACTGCGAAGCCGCAAGCGGCATAAGCCCGACTACAGCCCCCCCAAGCACACCACCGTACCGTCCTGCTGCGCCACGTAAAGCCGGCCGTACGCCGCCGCCATGCCGTCAAACACGGGCCGAGCACCGAGCGAACGCTCAGAAAGCTTGCGACCGTCGGCAACCGAGCGGCATTGAAGCGTCGGCCGGGCGTCCTTCTTTGTGCCCGACTCGAAAATCGCGACCGAGTCCGGCCAACCGGCCAGGAAGAGCCGATCGCCGGCCAGCACCATGGCGCGAATCTGCAACGGCACGTCCAACGTCCACTTGTGATTGTCCGTCGAGTGGAACGGCAGCCTGCGGTTGCGGGCCTTCTTGTCCGCGGGGTCGGCCGGCGGTTGCGGCTCGGGCAGTTCGTTCGCCTGGGCGTAGATCCTCGTGCCCACAGGAAAGTCCTCGGGCTGATAACGGGAATACTTCTGATGCAGGTGCCCGGTGTGGGTCGACGGCCATTGGGAAGAATCGTGCTTGAGAAACGTGTAGGGCGTCTGCACGCCGCAAGCCAACGTATCGTTGAACGCCAGCAGCTTGCCGAACGGGCACGTCGGCCCGACGCCTTTCGCCTCGATCCGGTCGTTGCCGACCGCGCTGGGTGCCAGCAGCCAGTTCAATCGATGGGCCCAGCAGTCCTCCAGCAGCCCGGTCGTGGTTACGATCGAGCGAAGATCGAGGTCCTTCATTCGGTTCAATTGCAAGTCGAACTGGACCTCCCGCATGTTGATCCGACGGCCGTCGGAAACGAGCACGTCGGGCAATGCGCCCGCCAGGCTGGTGCCGTCCGTGGCGACCGTGGCCGAGTGTCTCAATTTGCCGGTCAACCGATCGAGTCCGACGAGCTGGATGCCGCCGTCGAGGTAAGACGTATGGCCGGCCGCACAGTAGACCGTTCCGTTTTGCACGAGCACGCTGCCGTGGACGGGCCAGACCGATTCGAGCCGGTCGCGGACCACGATGCGTCGGTCGACCGGCGCGACGCGGAACCGCCACACCAACTGCCCGTTGTCGACTCTCACCGCGTAGACGTGACCGTCGCAGCAGCCGAACACGGCCAACCCCCGGGCGATCGTCGGTGGGGAGTCGACGCGTCCGCCGGCAACGAACTCCCAGAGCCGCTTTCCGTCGCGGGCGTCGAGGCAATACAACGTCTGCCGGTCGACCGCGCTGACCAGCAGCCGGTCCCTGGCAACGACCGGGGCGCTCAACTTCCCGCCGATATCGGTTTTCCACGCTTCCTGCAACTCGGCCGGCACTTCGCACGTCGTATGACCGCTGCGCGAAACGTCGTGCCGATACGTGGGCCACTCGTCCGCTACGATCGAAACGGCCGGCGGGCTCCAGATCATCTTCTCGGTCATGGCGGGTGGAAGCCGTAGATCTGCCGAGACGAGCGACGGCTGACGGATCGTCTTCGCCGCCGGACCTTTCAGGAGTCTGTCGGCGGTGTCGGGCACGATCTCATCGAGCGAATTGCGACCGGACAGCGCATGGAAACCGTCGAACTTGATCGCGTGAAAACATCGGCACGGGTGTGGCGGCGAGTAGATCAACCCGTTGCACGGCATTACGCCGTATTGGCAGACACCGCGGACCCACCAGTTGATCGTGTGGTCGTCGCCCTCCATGTCAATGAACTCCAGGCCTCGGCTGCCGCAGACAATGAACCGTTCGGTGGCCTTGTTGCGATAGCAGCGATGGTGGTGTCCGCCCGGCCAGACCTCCGCCTTCTTAAACGTCCGCTTGACTTCGCCCGTGTGCAGATCGAACCCGCAGAACTCCTCGCCGCCTCCGGGCAAGTCTTCCGGCTTGAGCCGGATCATCCGGGTGTTCGGAAACGTCCACACCAGACCGTCGATCACGAACATGTCGCCCGGCGACGCGAAGCCCACGTATCCCCGGTTCTCCCACAGCTTGCGCCCGTCGGCGGCAGAGAAGACGGCCAACTTCTGCACCGTGAGGCAGACGACCGCGTCTTGGTGATGCAACACGGTCGGCGCGTAACCCATCAGGAACTGTCCCTCGGTGGGCAACGGGGCCTTCCATGCCGGTTTGCCGCTCTTGAGGTCGACGCCGTGCAGCGATTCGTTGTCCAAATAAAACACCTTGTCGGCACCGGCCGTCAGCGACAACGGGACGAGATGCGTGAGGTTCCTTCCCTCGATCCGCCAGCGTTGCCTGCCAGAGTCGACGTCGAATGCCACAATCGATTTCTTTATTTGCGGTTTCTCGTCCGAATGGAAGTCCCAAAAGTTGTCGGCCTTGGTGGCAAACCGGTCGGCCAGATGCGGATCGCCGACGACACAAATCAAGACGCCGTCGTGGCAGATGAACTCTTCGGTATTCTCCGATCCCTCGAACACGAGCCGCGTCGCGCCCGTGGCAGCGTCCAGGGCCGACACGGGCGCGTCGATGCCAAGCGGGGCGTAGACGCGATCACCCAACGACACCAGCCGCCGCGGTAACTGGACCGGCCCGGTGCGGAAGAATCGGAGATGCGTCGTCCACGATTCGATCGCCCGCTTCCAAAGCAGCTTGCCGTTGAAGGCGTCGCGAGCGATCAGCCGCCACTGGGCCGGGTGATGGACCGCCGACGTGGGGCCCTCGTCGAGGATGTAGAAGATCCGCCCGGCCGAGGAGGTCATCGCGCTGAAACTGGCCAAGGCATCGTGGTCGCGGGTGCGTTTCGGTTCCGCCTGCCACTGGAGGTGCGTCGGTGTGGCGACTTGCCGGTCCTTGGCGACCGCGTTGTTGCTGGCGTCGTACAGGAAGTGGGTCCACTCGTCGATGTCACCGGGCCGCGGTTTCACCCGTTTGGTCCACTTGCCGGACTGGTGGATGTACGCAACTCCGTCCGGGCAGAGCACCCGCATGATCTCTTCGTTCGGAACCAGCGCAGCCGATCGGGCGATCAGGAGATTGACCTGGTTGTCGTTGTACGGCAGCGTGCCGGTCGTCCACTGCTCGATCGACACCCGACCGTAGAGCCCCCGCGAGCGGACGTGCTCTCGGGCCGCCCGGACGTTGCCGACGGCCATATCCATGGCGTGGACGAGGTACCGCTGGTCGACACCCAGCGCCGCAGCAAGCTTTCCGTCGCCGCATTCGAGTTCCACGACGAGGCCGCCCTGCACGCCGGTGGCGTTGAGGATCTCTCGTGCCTGCTGCCCGGCGGAGGAGTTGACTTCCGCCGCCGGCAAAGCCGAACACAGCAGCGTCACCAGGGCCATAGCGGCGCCTGACCGCATTGGTGTCGTTCGCCCGATCATTGTAGCTCCTCTAAAGGGGGGGGGTTCTGACTGCTCCATTTGCGATCTCATTGTATCCGCCGTCCCGTTCCGTACCAGCATCCCGACGCCCCGAGCCCTGGCAAAAACGTGTGGTATCCGCCGCGCATATCCGATAGAATAATATCCCCATCCACCCCAACCGGTTCCCAGGAGACCCGCCATGAGCGAAACCAAGAGCACTACTTCCCGTCGCGACTTCTTGAAAAACACCGGCCGCGTGGCCGCGGCCTCGGCCCTGATGGCCGGTGCTACGCCGCGCGTGCATGCTGCCGAGAACAACACGATCCAGGTCGCCCTGGTCGGCTGCGGCGGCCGGGGAACCGGGGCGGCGATGAACGCCCTGTCGGTCAATAACGGCCCGATCAAGCTGGTGGCCTTGGCCGACGTCTTCGAGAGCCGTGTCACGGCCCGCTACAAGGCGTTGAAAGGCCGCTTCGCCGACAAGGTGGACGTCCCTGAAGAGCGGCAGTTTGTCGGCTTCGACGCCTACAAAAAGGCGCTCGACTGCCTCAACCCGGGCGACATCGCCATCTTCGCCACGCCGCCGGCCTTCCGCTGGGTCCACTTCGGCTACGCGGTCGAGAAGGGGCTGAACGTCTTCATGGAGAAGCCGGTCACGGTCGACGGGCCTACCACGCGGCGGATGATCGCCTTGGCCGCCGAGGCCGACAAGAAGAAACTCAAGGTGGGCGTCGGACTGATGGTCCGCCACTGCCACGGCCGAAAGGAACTCCGCGAACGAATCGCCGACGGCCAAATCGGCGAGATTATCGCGATGCGAGGCTACCGAATGGGCGGCCGGGCTGCTGCCGCGGGCCCGAAGCCCGAGGGCATCAGCGAGTTGCTCTACCAGATCCAGAAGTTCCATAGCTTCATTTGGGCTTCCGGCGGGGTCTACAGCGACTTCTACATCCACCAGATCGACGAGTGTTCCTGGATGAAGGGCGCTTGGCCGGTCGAGGCCCATGCCCTGGGCGGCCGCCACTACCGCGGCGATGCCGTCGACCAGAACCTCGATACCTACTCGATCGAGTACGTCTATCCCGACGGCACCCGGTTCTTCTATTACGGCCGGAACATGTCGGGCTGTGAGGGCGGGTTCTCCAGCTACGCCCACGGCACGAAGGGCTCGGCTATCATTTCGACTTCGTCGCACCACCCGGGCAAGGTACGGATATTCAAGGGCCACAACTTCGCCAAGGAAGATTGCGTCTGGGGCCCGCCGACCGAGCCGAACCCATACCAATTGGAATGGGACGACCTGATCGACGCGATCCGCCAGGACAAGCCCTACAACGAGGCCAAGCGCGGCGCCGAGGCGAGCATGGTCAGTTCGATGGGCCGGATGGCGGCCCACACGGGCCGGCCGATCACCTTCGACGAGATGCTCAACCACGAGCACGAACTGGCCCCGGGCCTGGACCTCGTGACCGACGATTCCCCCGCACCCATCCAACTCCAGGCCGACGGCATGTACCCCGTGCCGATGCCGGGGCTTCAGACGAAGCGGGAATATTGAACGATCGTTCGATCATCGCCCCTGGCCGGCTGACGCAGCAGTGGGGCGCGATCTGCAAACGCCCCCGGACTGCGTTCCGGGGTGTGACGCTACGGGGGCACTTGCGGATTCGCGCCGGCGCAGTACCCCCCCGAACGCAGTCAGCGATTTTCTGGAGCGAGTTTATTTGACTGCGGTGTGCATCCGTAGTGGGTGGTGCATCGCTCAACGGAAGCGGAAGTCCAGCTTGAAATTGTAGA
>JABMRB010000633.1 GCA_013202865.1 Candidatus Nealsoniibacteriota bacterium
ACGTTAGATTGGCCTGCGCGTATGGACCGTCCAGAACTAATTTGCCTCCGATGGTGACCCGTCCTGAAGTCAGTGGAGTAATCAGCCCCACGGCGGTCAGAAATGTTGACTTGCCCGCGCCACTCGGGCCGAGAAGGGCGGCCACCTCACCACGGCGGACGTCTACCGATGCGTCACGCGTGGCGACCACTTCGGTGTTACCGCTGCCGTAGATTTTCGTCAGTTCGTGAGTCTGGATGGCAAACACGTCTTTCATCGATCAACTCTCTACGCGAGAGCCTCATTCGGTTGCACCCGCATGGCCCTCCAAATCCCCAACAAACTCGATAAGACGGAAATACCGAGGACGATGAGGGCCAATTGAATCAGGTCGCTCTCAACCAGAATGACTCGGCGGGGAAAATTGGGAAAGATCTCTTGACCAAGCAAGTAGGCGATCCCGTACCCCAAAGCACCAAGGGCAAGTGCCTGCTGTAGAATCATTCCAAAGATTACACGGTTTGGTGCTCCGATAAGCTTGAGCAGGGCGATCGAGTGGAGCTTGTCGAGGGTCAGCGTGTAGAGGATAAGAGCCATGATGACAGTAGCAATCGCGGTGAGAAGAACCTTAAACAGCCCGATTTGCTTGCGGGCTTTCTCGACCGGTCCTTTGAGCAGGAGTGCCTTCTGGCCGTCCCGTGTATGCACCGAGACGTCGCCCCATGCGGAAACGATGGAAACCACGTCCTCGACCCGAGTGCCGGGAGTCACACGCACCATCACGGCGCTGACTTGTGGCCGGGCGATGGCTGAGATCTTAGCAGTCGGCTGGAAAGCTTGTTCCACCAGGCCCGGCTGCTTGGCCCCCAACTCGCTTCGTTGGCCCCGGGCTTTGCGTGCTTCCCGCTCCAGTCGCACCGCTTCACCCGGAATATTGAACTGAATGGCCTGTGCGTCGGCAACGCTGAACAGGCCGAGGCCGTCGCCCGAGGAACTGATCATGCTCGAACTGATTCCCACCACCGTGTAGGTTTCCTTGCCAAGGCGGATTCGCTCGCCGAGTCGTAGCCCAAGCGTTCTGTCGGCGATCATCTCGAAGTGGTTCCGAGCCAGCGGTCGTCCGGCGACCAACGGCACCCATTCTCCCTTGTCCGTTGGCCAACTCAGGCCGAGCACGGCAATCCTAAGCGGTTTGCCGTCACGTTCCCTTTGGATCGTGTGATAAACGAACTCTCGGGCCGTGGCAACACCCGGAACCGCCGAGACTCGGTGGACAAGGTTGGCCGGTACACGGGAAATCTCGGCAAACGGTCCCCTTGTGTCTCGTTGAACGACCCAGAGATCGGCTCCGACCCGGTCAACCAGTAGTGTAGCATCCTCAATGATCCCTCGATAGATACCACCCATGCCCATCACCACCATCAGCAGCATCCCAATGCCGACGGTGGTCAGGGCAAAACGCCCCAGATTGTGCCGGATGTCCTTCACTGCGAGGTTCATGGGGCAGCGGTCCTTTTGCCGTCAGTTAGCGTGGCTCTCGGATCTTGGGGCACGATCACCGTATCGCCCGGCTGCAACCCGTCCACAACCTCAACCGTTTCGGGGCTACGGAGGCCAAGCGTCAGCGA
Organism: Candidatus Nealsoniibacteriota bacterium; assembly: GCA_013202865.1. GTDB lineage: Bacteria > Planctomycetota > Planctomycetia > Pirellulales > Thermoguttaceae > JABMRB01. The sequence goes on from JABMRB010000633.1 coordinate 1,608, forward strand.
TCGCCAAGCCGCACGATCTCCGAGATTCACGAAAACGCCTGGAGCGTTGTCCTGCCAGCGAACAAAGCTAGTGGGCAGAAGCGTTACACTGCTCTTGCGGGCGGTCTCAATGTATACTTCCGCCCGTTGCCCAACGGCCCAGTTCGCCGGTAGCTCATGAACGTGAACGTCCACGATAAACTCACGAGTCTCTCGGTCGGCTTCTTTTCCCAGGCGAGTAACTTCTCCAGCATAGGACCGTTCCGGCTCCGACCTGAAGATGACGCGCGCCGGCTGCCCGACGTCGATATGCGCCATTTCCGTCTCGTCGATCCACGCACTGATCCACAATTGCTCCAGCGAGACCAGTTGGAGAATGGAGCTACCCGGCACCACCACGTCACCGGGATCACGCTGCCGCCGGACAATCAAGCCATCGAAAGGCACCGTGATCGCTGTGTCCGCTAGCCGGGCATGGTGATAGGCGAGGGTCTTCTCGGCGGTGAGAACCTGTTGCTGGCCCTCGACAATGGCAGCATTCGCACGTGCAAGCCCCGCATCGGCAACGGCAACCGATTCGACCGCCTTATCGAGTGCCGATTCCGTGCTGACATTCTGGTTGATCAGTTGTTGGACACGGTGGTATTGCCGTTTGGCCTGTTCTGCAACCGCAACGGCCCGGCCCCGGTCAGTCTTCAGTCGTTCCACCGCCGCTCGTGATGTAGCAACGGTTGCCTGAGCGATTTCGACTTGCTGTGCCAGTTCATCGTTATCGAGTTGGACAAGCACATCGCCTTTGGTCACGCGATCTCCCTGATCGGCTACGACCTCCATGATCCGGCCGGAGATCTTCGGACTGATGGTCGCTCGCACCCGAGCCTCCAGTGTGCCGGTTCCCATCACCTCGGCAACGATCTCGCCACGCTCAATCTTATGCCCGGTTACCGGAACAGGAGAGAAACGGACCAAGTAGATCACATAGCCAACGACGGCCACGACTAGGGCCAACTTCAGCCCGTGCCATAACCATCGCTTGATTGGATTTCGGCGTTGGCTCATTGTTCTGCGGCTCTTGCCTTGGAGAGCGTGTCTAGTCGAGGGACATTCCCGACGCATTCCCTTCAAATCATGCTTCCCGCTGACGTCCGTTGCAGCGGATTCTATACGCAATCGAGATATCGGTGCAACGGCGGTGGCGACGTGCATCAGAATGGGGACCGGGGCGGGCGGGAGCGAAAGCCGTCTTACCACGGTTTCATAACGGTTAAGTATACACCACCAGGGCCCTGTATTCAACGGCCGTTCGATCTGGAGCGTTTCGGCGTCGGGCGTGAACGGCGTGTTCCTAGGGCAGGCCCCGTCACGCTATTGTCCTCTCACACGGCGTCTGCCGTTACTCGCTCCCGGCTATGCCGCCGGGCGTCTGCCGAAGTCCGCTGACGTCCGGCACGGGAGAGGTTGCGGAGACACTTGCCGATTCGGACTTGTCGCCAGTTGTCTGCTCGAGTCGCTGCTGCTCGGCATGCCGCACCCAGCAGGTTCCGCAGACGCATTGGTCATGACCGCAGGTGCCGGCGACGTCGTGGAATTTCAGCGGAGCGATCGAGGCCTCGACCAGTTGTCGCATCTTGCGGTAGCCCCGCTCCTCTGTGTTGCGCCATCCGCCCTGGGTGATTTGTCCCCAGCCGCCTGCGCTGTTTGCCAAGGGCCCTTTGAGGATGCGGCTTTCCGGCGGCTCGGCTACGTTGACCAGGGCGTCGAACGGCTGCTGAGCCAACTTCTCCGAGAACGTGTTGCGGATGTGCTGCCGCAGCGCTGCCTCGTCCGGCGGCGACGCTTTGCGCCATTCCACCTTGTTCCACGAATAGTCGCCGTAACAAATGGCGTTCATGTCGAGCCAGTCGACGACACGCTGGAAACTCTCCCGATCGAGCTTCACCCGAGCTTTGCCGTCCTCATCTGCGTGGCCGGCAAGCAGCATGTGCGCCAGTGTGCCTGCGTGAGCGAAGTAGTCCTTGGGCGTCGTGTAGTCGTTCTCGAAGTTGCACTGGGCAATACTGACCAGGCCCGGTTGGTTCACCAGCGACTCGTAGGCGTCGCTGACGATCATCCGGTTGGGGCCGGGCCATGCCGGGTACGCGAACGTGACGTCCTTGATCCTGCCCAGCAGATTGACGTCGCCCTCGGTCTTGTCGAGCCCATGGCACTGGATGCAGTAACGATCCAGCACGGGCTGAACGGTGCGTGCGAAGCTCAATCCGCCCTCGTATTGCGGTCCGACCGGCGGTGTCAGCTCGTGGACAGTGACGTCGTTGGGCACCGCCACGCGGCGTGTCGTGCTGTGACGCGGCTCATGGCAGCCGGCGCAGCCGCTCACCTCGCCCGGCTGCAAGTAAACCGCCGACCGCATGCTCATCACCGACATGCCCTGGTCGTCGAGCAGTTGAAACAGCAAGGGCTGTCCGGCCGGAGCACGAAACGCCACGCGGCCGTTCTCGTCCACCGGCACCGTACCGAGGATGCGCTTGGGCATGTCGATGATCGCCTTGCCGCGGCTCGGAGGTGTCTCGATCGGCTGGGCGTACATCCGCACCACGCGCAGACTCTTGACGGATCGGCGGGGAATCGTCTGCGTCGACCGGTAGACGTCGTCAACGTAGAACGCGCCAGTCGTCTCGGCGAGACTCGACTCCACCAGCGACGGCAGCACGGGCGGCTTCGGCCGCGGTCGCAGCGGGATGGGTGCGAAACAGGACATCGTCGGGTCGCGATAGATCAACTCCCGCCCGCCGAGCGAGTCGAGCAGGTAGATGCCGTAGGCCGCCTCGCGCTGTATCCGTCCCTCCCCGGCGAGCGGGTCCGGTGTGTAGGCAACCAGGAACAGATCTTCGCTCAACGGATAAGGATTGCAGTAGGCGCCGCCGACGGGCCAGGTTTCCGTCTCCGGAAAGGAGATTTCCGGCGTGAGCCGCGTGATCGGTGCCTCTCCCTCTTGTCCCTGCTGGGGGTCGATGGCGATGATCGAACCGGCCGTGTAGCCGTGATGCGCCATGGCGGTGGAGACGATCTTGTGTGAGCCGGGAATCGACCTCGGCTCGCCGGTCATGCAGGGATTCCTGCTGTACATTTTGTAGACGAGTGCCGTGGCCGCGCCGTCGGGCCGCGTTACCCACAAGCCCTGGAAGTACGAGAAATGGCGGTTGACGTAATCCCATCGGGTATACACCAGGCGTCCGTCGTCGAGCAAAGCGGGTTCCCACTCGCAGGCCTCGTTGAAGGAAAGCCGTCGAATGTTCGAGCCGTTACGGTCGGCTCGGTAGAGCACGAAGTTGGCGAAGTAACGCCCCCCGTACTGACATCGAATGTGTGCTTGCAGCCGGGTGCTTACAAACGCAATCCCACCGTCGGGCAGATAGCAAGGATCCCAGTCCTCGATCAGTGTCGTCGTCAGCCCCTCCTCGCGAACCAGCATATCGTCCGGCCGGCCGGTGATCTGCCGAAGCCCGCTGCCGTCGACCCCCACTTCGTAGAGGACGAAACGACGCAGGTTCGGGTCCTGCTGCGTGTGATCGCAGAACGAGAACAAGACACGCTTTGCATCGAAGGAGAGATCCGGGTGTAACACCGATCCGGCCGGCAGCTTGCCCTTCAAGAGGAGTTGCTCCCGGGGGTCTTCCTTCCACGATTCGAGCACGGCCAGACCGGGGCCGACGCGACTGTAGCGGCCCAGATACTGACGCGACATGTGCGAGTAGCTCGGCGGCGGACGCTTGTTGATCAGCAGGCGGTCGAAGTCCAACAACGGGTGCGAGAAGATGATCCGACGCCTAAGCGAACACGCCTCGTCGTAGAGTGCGTCGGTGAACAAGTGCCTTTCGGCCGCCCGTTCGACTCGCTTGCTCAGCGAGGAGAGTTCGGCTGCCAGTTGCGGGCGCCGGGCGTGTCTCTCCACAAGCGCGAGTGTCTTCTTCGCAAGGGCGAGCTTTTCGACGGTCAGCTTTGCCGGATCGATATGCGTTGCTGCGGCGATCTGCTCAACGAGCTTCGCATTTTCCCAACCGTTCCACGTGACGGCACTGGCCGCCTGCCAGGCGGAATCGTCGAAGTCCACATTCTGCCAACCGCGCGTTTCAACCGCGGACGACTTCCACCGCGTGTCGGAATAGACCTCGACCGCCTGCGCGCCGCTGGGGTTTACGCGAAGCCCGACAAACAAGGCAGCAGGATTCTCGCCGGAGCCTTTCCAGTTGGCGCCTTCAACGGCCAAGACGTTGTCGCCGGGAGACAGAAGTGCCTTGGCATCGAAGCGGTAGACGTTCTGCCAGTTGTTCCCGGCACCTAGTTTCTTGCCGTTGACAAAGACGACGAAGGCGTTGTCGGCAGTGATCGAGCAGGTAGCCGACCTGATCGGCCCGTCGCCAGCAACGACGAAGTGTCGCCTGAAATACCACTTCCCTTCGGGGGCGTTCGCAGACGACTCTTCAGCGGCATGCCAGATCCCGCTAGCACCACCGGCTTCTGCGGCGACGCCCGCCGGGCCGGTCGTCAAAGCAAACACCGCAACGAGAAACAGCAAGACAGCGTGTAACGTTCTCATGTCGGGATCCCGTTTGGAGTACTGCGATTGGTCGCCAGGTCGCTCTGCGTGAGCCAAGCTGCCAGCGTCATGCCCCCGGATAGGCATTCTAGCCGCTGAGCAGTCGCGTGGGGATACCGCCCCCGCCAGCCAGTAGCCCTACCCCGCTAGCAGTGGGGGGATTGCGTAGTCACGGGTGCTTGCATTGCCGATCCGGCGGGCGACGATCGGTTCCAGGGGATTTCGCGCTGTTTTCCAGCAGAATTGCCGTTGACTGGTCGCGGATGGAACGTGTCTAATACTCTTTCGTTGCGGCCCTGGAGCCTGCCGCCTGTAATGACAAAACGGAGTTGGTCATGAACGTCATGGACAAGCTGTACGACTTGTATAACGACTACTTTGATCGTCTCGCCGCAGATTTTCGGCGTCTGAATCGGGAAAAGGGCGATCGCGGCCCCGGTCCGATGCTGTCCAAGCGAAAGACTCGCGAAGCGTTCGAACAGTACCTATCGAACGGGCGAGAGACGGAAACCAAGCGATTCTTTCTGATCCGCATCTTGCACGGGCATGAACATCTCTCTGCCCTCCTTCCCGATCATTTGAGATCGCTCGCCGAACGGGCCGCGTGACCGTTGGCGTTCAATCGTCACAGAATTCCTCCAGCAATCGTTCGACGTCGGTGGCCGGCCCCCACACAACCGCGTTGTAGAGTTCATCTTCTCCCCCAGCGGGCCAGCGAATGGACATGCCGATTTCTTTGAGCGCCAGGATTCTTTCCGTAACGTCAAGGACCAACGTATGCAGACGGCGTGAAGGAGCCACGACCTTCGCGAGACCTACAACAACCTGTCTCACGGACCGGATCGCGAACTCGCGTCCTTCAAGCTTGCCGGCCAATTCATCCGCTTCTCCGACGAGTTCATCAGCGTCCAGTATCGCATTCTCCAGGGATTCAAAGTCGTAATGCTTCGACAATTCGAGCGCTGACGGCCGGCAGCATTCAAGAACTAGCCTGGCCAACTGCGAGCCGTGCAACTTACCGTTTCGGATGGCTTGATCGAGGTCCGCCGACAGCCGATCGGCGGCCGCCTGTCCGGATGCCGTTGATTCTGCCTGGTGGCGCCCGGCCGATCCCGGCTTCCGCCCCGTGATGCCCCACACCAGCCGGTCCAATCCGTCGTCGTCCAAACCACCGCGTAAATCCACCCACGTGAACGCTTTCAAGAACAACGGCAGGTCGGGCTGCTGGGGCGCTCCCGGCAGCAGCACGGGAATGACGGGCAACTTGCG
>JABMRB010000634.1 GCA_013202865.1 Candidatus Nealsoniibacteriota bacterium
AGGAAGTCCTCGAGCCAGCAGATGCCGTCCAGATCGAGGTGGTTCGTCGGCTCGTCCAACAGCAACAGGTCGGGGCGATGGACCAGGGCCTTGGCCAGCAACACGCGTCGTTTCATGCCGGCCGAGAGCGACTGGGCCGTCAGACCGCCGTCCAGCCCCGTCTTCGACAGCGCCGTCTCCACCTCCTGCCGCCGCCGCCACGGTTCCTCGGCATAGTCGTCGGTCAGTTCGCCCAGCAATTGATCGAAAACCGAACCGGCCAGTTCGCGCGGCACCTGCTGATCGAGCCGGGCAACGCGGAGCCCCGGCTGCCGCACGATCTCGCCGGAGTCCGGCTCCTGTTCACCGTCGATCAGCCGCATCAACGTCGTTTTGCCAACGCCGTTGCGTCCCACCAGGCAGATCCGCTGCCCCGGGTCGATTTGCAGGTTCGCCTTTTCCAGCAGAGGCGGACCGACAAAGCGAATACCGACGTCTTGGATCGTCAACAGGGGCATACGAGGTTCTCAGCGGGCAACGGCAGGTGGGTGAGAAACCTTCCATCATAGCGTACTGCCGCGGCTGCCGTCCAGAGTCCGTGCAGTAGGTGGAGAATCCGCGGAATTTCCGGCCGGGCGGTTCTTGTCCCCAACGACATCTGGTACGATAGACGCCAGTTCTGTGGGACGCCACACGCGGCAGACCAGCACGGGAGGACCATGAATCCATCGTCGCGTACGCCGGAAGGCCAGCCGAACCGCTGCCCGCTTTGCGGAAAGGATCTGCGCATCGAGCCCTCGCGTCCACCGGGCGATGCACCTTGTCCGCACTGCGGGCAACTGATCTGGTTCGACGATACGGAAGAGCCTTCTTTGCGTGACCAAGCGGGCCGCTTGCACAAGCTTGCCGAGCACGCCGGAAAACAGATGGCGAAAGGGAACTTTGATTACGCGGTCGAATTGTACGAGCAGTGTGTCCTGGAAGATCCTTCAAATGCTCAGTTCGCGTTGGCGTTGGGGGTCGCAACACTGGCTGTAGAGAAAACACTTAGGAACGAATAGTACAGGAGATGAGAATCATGTGTAGATCGTGGATTGGGATACTGAATCTTACAGCCTGCCTTCTCGTTACAATTGCCCTCGTTACGGCGTCGGCGGCAGAACCTCAAACCTCCCCGGGCAGATTCGTGCTCCAGTACGATGCACCCGCTCAGAAATGGGAAACCCACGCGCTGCCCATCGGCAACGGGCGGCTCGGCGGGATGATCTTCGGCGGCGCCGAGAAGGAGCAGATCCAACTCAACGAAGATAGCCTCTGGACGGGTGATGAGAATCCGTCCGGAAACTACGGCAGTATGGGCGCCTATCAGACGCTCGGCGACCTGTTCATCGAACTGCCCGGGCACGACCAATCGAAGGACTATCGCCGCTGGCTCGATATCCGAGAAGCCGTCGCGGGCGTGCAGTACGCCAGCAAGGGTGTCGTCTACCAACGCGAGTATTTCTCCAGTGCTCCGGACCAACTAATGGTCATCCGGCTCACCACCGCCAACCCGGGCACCCACACCGGCACGATCCGGCTGACCGACGCCCATGGGGCAAAGATCACTGCCGAGAAGAACCGCATCACCGCCACCGGCAAACTTGACAACGGCCTGCAATACGAAACACAAGTCGCGATCCTGGCCACCGGCGGCAGCGTCAGCGCGAAAGAAGGCGCCGTCACTTTCACCGATGCCAACAGCGTGACTATCCTGCTGGCCGCCAGCACCGATTATCTCGCCAATTACGAGAAGAACTGGCGACGGGAGCATCCCCACCAACGGTTGACGAAACAGATCGCGGCGGCCGCCGACAAGTCGTACGAGGAACTCCGGTCGGCACACGTCAAGGACTACCAGTCGTTGTTCAACCGGGTCGACCTCGACGTCGGCAAGACGGACCCCGAGATTGCCGCTCTGCCCACCGACAAACGCCTCGCGGCCTACAAGGACGGTGCGAAGGACCCCGAACTCGAAAGCCTCTTCTTCCAGTACGGTCGATACCTGCTGATCGGCAGTTCCCGGCCCGGTTGCCTGCCTGCCAATCTGCAAGGCATCTGGAACCAGAGCAACAGCCCGCCGTGGCACAGCGATTATCACACCAACATCAACATCCAGATGAACTACTGGCCGGCCGAGCAGACCAATCTGGCCGAGTGTCACGAGCCGCTGATCGACATGATCGAACAACTCCGCGTCCCCAGTCGCAAGGCCACGCTCGCCGCCGGTGAGTTCGGCGACGCCCGGGGTTGGACCGTTCGCACGTCGCACAATATCTTCGGCGGCAACGGCTGGAAGTGGAACAAGCCGGGCAGCGCCTGGTACTGTCAGCACCTCTGGGAACATTACGCCTTCGGCCGCGACAAAGCCTATCTGAAGAACCGGGCCTACCCGATCCTCAAGGAGGTCTGTCAGTTCTGGGAAGACGCCTTGAAGGAACTGCCCGACGGTACGCTCGTGGTGCCCATGGGCTGGTCGCCCGAGCACGGCCCGACCGAAGACGGCGTCTCCTACGACCAGCAGATCGTCTGGGACATTTTTACAAACTACATCGACGCCGCCCGGGCGATCGACGTCGACCGGGAGTATCGCGAGAAAGTGGCGGGCTTGCGCGAGCGGCTCTTGAAACCCAGGATCGGCAAGTGGGGCCAGTTGCAGGAATGGGTCGACGACCGCGACGACCCGAACGACCACCACCGCCACGTCTCGCACCTATTCGGATTGCACCCGGGCCGGCAGATTTCGCCCGTGGCTACGCCCGAGTTGGCCGCGGCCGCCAAGGTCTCGTTGACCGGTCGCGGCGACGGCGGCACCGGCTGGAGCAAGGCCTGGAAGATCAACTTCTGGGCACGACTGCTCGATGGCGACCACGCCCACAAGATGCTCAGCGAGCAACTCAAGGGCAACACGCTGGCGAATCTCTGGGATACGCATCCGCCGTTCCAGATCGACGGCAATTTCGGCGCCACCTCCGGCGTCGCCGAGATGTTGCTGCAAAGCCAGGCCGGCGAAATCCAACTCTTGCCCGCCTTGCCCGCCGCATGGTCCACCGGCCGCGTCACCGGCCTGCGCGCCCGGGGCGGGTTCGTGGTCGACATGCAATGGAACGGCGGCAAGCTCACCGCCGCGATCGTTCGCAGCGCCGGCGGCACCGCGTGCAAGATCCGCTACGGCGATCGGGCCGTCGAATTGACAATCGAACCGGCCGGCGCTGCACGCCTTGACGGGCAGCTTCGTAGGGTGCGTGAAACGCACCGCAATATCCGCTAGTGGTGCGTTGCACGCACCCTACCAAGAGAATAATGGAGTTCATTAGATGAAGAAGTTCACCTGTTCCGTCTGCGGTTACGTCCACCAAGGCGACGCTCCCCCCGAGAAATGTCTGCAATGCGGGGCCGCGGCCGACAAGTTTGCCGCCCAAGAGAGCGGAGGCCTACAAGCGGATCGCCTTTGAGGAGGCCGAGCACGCCGCCAAGTTCGCCGAACTGCTCGGCGAACTGCTCGTAGCCGACACGAAGACGAACCTCAAGGCCCGGGTCGAAGCGGAAAACGGCGCCTGCAAGGGCAAGAAGCAGATCGCCACCCGCGCTAAGGAACTAGGCTACGACGCGATCCACGACACGGTCCACGAAATGTGCCGCGACGAAGCCCGCCACGGCCAGGCGTTTCTCGGGCTGCTGCAACGGTATTTCGGGTAGACTCTCCGTCGGTCCGGTCGGCCCAGGTTACAGCCGATCGTCCGGCTTTACGCCGAAGGCGTTTCACATCGTAGCCCAGGGTAAGCGCAGCGGCGCAGCCGCGGAGCGCCACCCTGGGTCCCGTGATCCACCCCAAACCCAACCCTGAAAGGGTTGCACCGCCCACGAGCCCGTGTAGAACCCTTTCCGGGTTCGCCCACTCTCTTTTCCCCTTCCCCGGGGTGCGCTCCGCGGCCCCGGGCTATGTTGTCGGACCCCATCGGGGTCGTTCCGGGGCATAGTGCAGAAAGTCCTTAACTCCGCTGCCCAGTTCACTCGGCAGAGCACTTGACCTGTCCCTTCGTCTCGCGCAATAATGCTGACGTGGTCGGAACGGGCCGGTCACGCGACTGAAACTCAGTCCGCTCGCACGGGGCCGTGCCATGCAAACTCGCCTATCTCGACGGGATCGCCTTCGCGCGATCGTGTCCGTAGTCGCTGGCATGGGCCTCATGTTGCTGTGTGGCCAGTGGGCAGTTACTGCCCTTCGCACAAGCGGCTTCGCGACCGTCAAAGGTGTCGTCATCTCGTCCCACGTGAAGAGCACGGAAGTTGGGGCAATCAACCTACACGATCCCGTGATCGAGTACGCGTACGTCGTTCAAGGACGGCGTTACAGGAACAATGTCTACGTTCCGACGGATAGCAGCGGCAAACGGAAATGGGCAACGACCGTGGTAGCGCAGTATCCTCCGAAGTCGCCCTGCACCGTCTATTATGACCCGGCCGAACCACAGAACAGCGTTCTTTCGACGAAGCTGACCTCCGGCGCGATCTGGACCATTGCCCTATGCGTTCCCCTCGGTCTTTTGTTCTTTCTGAACGGCGTTTTCGTCCTAATGATCCACCGCCGTAACCGCTGAACCTCCCTCGCTGCACTGGCTCCTTTCCGCCCACCCGGTCCCGCGGCTAGTTGACAACACACTCGCACGGCCGTAGCTTAGGGACGTTCCCACGACATCCCACGGAGGAGCACGCCATGCCCCGCGAAACACGTCGGAGCTTTCTGAAGAAAACGGCCGCCGCCGCCACGTTCGGGCTGGCGGCCACGGGCCGGGCTGCGGGGGCTAACGAGCGGGTGGTTGTTGGGCTGATCGGGTGCGGCGGGCGGGGGCCCGGTGTGGCTGCCGCTATGGGGAACGTCGGATTCGTTTGCGATCCGGACGCGAAACGGGCGGCCGCGGCTGCGAAGAAGTTCAACGTCGCGTCCGGCCGGGCCGTGACCGACATGCGGCGGATATTCGATGATAAGTCGGTCGACGCCGTGATCGTGGCCACGCCCGACCATTGGCACGCTCCGGCAGCGATCGCGGCCTGCGAGGCGGGCAAGCACGTCTACGTCGAGAAGCCCAGTAGCCATAACTTCCGCGAGAGCCGGCTGCTGCTGGACGCCGCCCGACGTAACGACGTCGTCGTGCAGCACGGCACGCAGAGCCGTAGCAACCCGCTGATTGTCGGCGCCATGCAGATGCTTCGCGAAGGCGTGATCGGCGACGTGCTGGTGGCCAAGGCATGGAACGTCCAGCGGCGTCGCAACATCGGCCACCAACAGCCGAGCGACCCGCCCGACGGCGTCGATTACGACACGTGGGTCGGCCCGGCCCAGTTCGTGCCGTTCCAGCGCAACCGGTTCCATTACGACTGGCACTGGTGGTACAACTTCGGCACCGGCGACGTCGGCAACGACGGCACGCACGAGATCGACTACGCCCGGTGGGGCCTGAACCAGCCACGGCCCAACGACACGAACTACCTGGAGTACGGAGACTACAACGAGCTGTTCCGGTA
>JABMRB010000635.1 GCA_013202865.1 Candidatus Nealsoniibacteriota bacterium
CCATTCTATAAGAGCGGCGATCCAACTGCGACTCAGGACGGTCGTCAGGTCGTTGCGGTCGACCGGGTCTGGCAGAGTTTTCACGCATTGAGCGATGCGTGGCTCCGCTGGACAGGGTAGACGCTAGTTGAAAACAAGAAGCAGGAAAGATACCCACGGAAAGACCCCCCATTCGATGGGTAGTCTGCCTGCGGGTGGAGCGAGCCTTAACACGCTCGGCGCCGCCCCACCGAAGGCCCTTGCAGTCATCCGCAACCTGCTTGGGTGGCGCACCCCGTTGTACTTGGCAAGATGCAGAGGCGACTGGAGCCACTCGGTCGGAGTGAGAGGCCCCCCATGGCGGCGCCCCGCGGCAGGGAAGACCCGGCCGGGACAACCCGCCGGCCAAAATCGGACTAGTCCCGAAATGTAAGAATCGTTGTTCCGCACGCCCCGTTTCAGCTTGCTCAAACGAGGAGGCGGAGAGTGCATATCTTACGTTTGCGTCTCCGTCATCGCACCGGCCGGATCCGCAAAGGTCGTGGAATCACCAAGCATCCAAGCCGAGCGACCGCCAGAACGAGTCTGCGAAGACAACCTCGACTTGCGATACGGCATTCTTGGACATCAGCCCTTCACTTCTTTGCCAGTTCCTCTTCGATCACCTTGATTACTTCGGGAGCATCGGGTTTGGTGCGAGGAGCAAATCGAGCGACAACCTTCCCGTTGCGGCCGATGACGAACTTCTCGAAGTTCCAACTGATCTTACCGGCACCCGTCGGCTTGGTGTCTAGCGAAGTTAGATGTTTGTACAAATCGCAGGCTCCTTTGCCATTCACTTCAACCTTGGCAAACATGGGGAACGTGACACCGTAGTTCACTCGACAGAATTCCCGGATCTCTTCGGACGTGCCTGGCTCCTGCGTGAGGAACTGATTGCAGGGAAACCCGAGTATCGTCAGCCCCTTGGTGGTCCAGATGAAGACAACGGCGGCCTGCGCGACGAACGACTGCCCCAATGTGGCCGCGGTGATCTTTGCCGCTGCCTGGTCTTCCTGAAATTCCCGAAGAAGCTTTTGTTCAACGGGGAGATAACGGTAGAAACCGGGCTCCACTCCTGTGACCTCGAAGATGCACAGGTAGGTCTCGAAGGCGTGTCGCGCGCCGGCGGAGGGCACGGTTCGCAGGGCGGTTCCGACATGTACTCGCTGCCGAATGCCTTGTGTGGCCCAAAGAAGAAACGATAGTTCGTCGAGCGTCAATGGATCGCCGGTAAAGTTCCGCCGGCTCTGGCGGTTTTGAATGGCGGACTCCACACTGACGGTGGTAATGCCGTTCCAACGTCCCACAGAGACTAGGTCCACCAGTTCCCCGTCCTCCCGGAAAGGTTTCTCGATCGGCGGGGGGCGGACTCCGCGGTGTTGATCGACCTGCGAGAAATCGATCTTTCGCCGAACCGTGTCCTTCAAGAAGTAACGGCCTTTCTCCATCGGAGGTTCTTCCGGCATGAGGGCCTCCCAGAGTGCGGAATTCTGTGATTGTCAAGACCATGTTATCTTAGCCGATCCCAAGAAGAACACCAGGTCGGATCCCGAAATGTAAGAACGGCCCTTTTCGTGTACCCAATTCAGCTTGCTTAAACGAGGAGCGAAGAGCGTGGAAACCTTACAATACGCGGCGCCTACCAGCGCAGGCAAGCCGAGTGTGGCGAAATCGGCCTTGTCCGAATTCAGCGGGGTACCGACACGCCAGCCACTTGCGGGAGGGTGCGGGAAATAGTTTCGGGCAGATCACTATCGAGCGATCTCTCTCTTCGGTGTACAATCCCACGCCAAATGAAGCAACACGCCTCACGACATGCCCGAGTTCCACGCCCCATGGATGCCAATCTCTCCCAACTCGTTGCCGCACTGACTAACCTCGATCTGGCAGTCCGCAGCCAGGCCGCCGAACAGCTATCACGCCTGGGCCCTGACGCCCAACCGGCCGCCGTCGCGCTGGTGCAGGCATGCAACGACGATGCGGAAGAGGTTCGCGAATGGGCTGTGGCGGCGTTGGAAGAACTCGGGTCGCCGTTGGTGACGGACGCAGAAACACTCGCGGGGCTGCTAACCGCGGACAATGCCGACGTGGGCTACTGGGCTGCAACCTTACTCGGACGGCTCGGCCCGGATGCTGCGCCCGTGGTCCCATCCCTGGCAGCGGCTGTAGCGGAGTCGAGGCACGAATCGGTTCGGCAGCGGGCGGCATGGGCGTTGGGCAAGATAGGGCCATCGGCGAAAGCGGCAGTCGGCGCACTCAAAAAAGCATCTGCCAGCCCTAGCGTTGGCCGCTGTCCCATCAAAGGCTTTGTTTACCCCCTAGTTGGAGATAGACTAGAGGCATCCGTTTACCCCGATCGCGACGTTTTCAAGTTACTGCGCGCTACGTTTTCTGACCGTTGTATCCACGAGCATGAATAGGCATAACAAATTGAATGGCAAGGTTCAAATCGTATTGGCACTAATCGCCCTTTTGGCGGCGGCTCCAACTTGCTGCGTTGCCGAATCGGGGGATTTGGAAACGGGGTTTCGCAATCCGCCGCACAGCGCCGGTATTCGCGGTTTCTGGTGGTGGCTCAACAGCAACGTCACCAAAGAGGCCATTACCCGCGACCTGGAGGAGATGAAGGAGAAGGGTTTCAGTGGGGCGTTGCTCTTCGACGCCGACGGCAGCAGCCAACGGGGGAATCGCAGAGTACCCGCCGGGCCGATGTTTGGCTCTCCTCAGTGGACAGAACTGTTTGTGCACGCCTGCCAGGAGGCAAAGCGTCTTGATCTTGAACTGAGCCTGAACATCCAGAGCGGCTGGAACTTGGGCGGACCGAAGGTGACCGCGGAAGAAGCGACACAGACGCTCGTTTGGTCAAAGACCCGGGTCAAGGGGCCGGCGACCCTTGAGCAGGTGCTGCCAACGCCCCGCTCCAGATATTTCTACAAAGACGTGGCCGTAATCGCGGTTCCCATTGCGGCAGCGCAAAGCAACACACGGACCGCGGCAGGCGGTAAGTTGCCGGCGTTTCGCCCCGTCAAGGACCTGAACCTCAAGAGCGCAACGAGGGAGCTGGGCATGTCGGCGCCGGATTGCCGGTTCCTGTTGAACACCACTCCCGCGCTACTGGGAGAACTCGCGGTGAAAAGCAGCGATATCCTCAGTCTATCCGCGAAGATGGACGACGAGGGGACGCTCCGCTGGGACGTTCCGGAGGGCGATTGGGTGATCTTGCGGATCGGCCACACCGCCACCGGCGCGCATGTTTCTACCCAGAGCGCCGGGTGGGGCGGCCGTGTGTTGGACTACATGAACCCGGATTCGCTCGACGCTTATTGGAATCGGAATATTGAGCCGCTGTTCCAGGCGATCGGCCCCATGGCCGGAACGACTCTGCGGTACGTCCATACCGACAGTTGGGAAGGCGGCGGCATGAACTGGACGCCGGGCTTTGACCGGACATTCCGGGAAAACCGTGGATACGATCCGCTTCCATGGTTGGCAATTCTGGCGGGATACGTGGTTGACAGCCGTGAGGACTCGAACGCTTTTCTCGCCGATTTCCGGAAGACCATCGGCGACCGGGTCGCCGACCACTACGGCCATCTGGCGAAGCTGGCACGTAGACACGGCATGGCGACCCACCCCGAGTGTTCCGGCCCGCACGCGGGGCCGCTGGACGGACTCAAGAATTATGGTCGTAGCGAACTGATGATGAGCGAGTTCTGGTCGCCATCACCGCATCGACCGAACCCGCCAAATCGCTTCTTCGTCAAGCAGGCATCTTCCGCCGCTCACACCTATGGCAAACGACTGGTGGGCGCCGAAGGCTTCACCACGATCGGCCCGCATTGGAACGACTCGCCATGGGCGCACATGAAACCGAGCTTTGACCACGAGTTCTGCGCGGGTTTGAATCTGCTGTTCAATCACACCTTCACCTGCTCGCCCGAAGAGATGGGCATCCCCGGCCAGGAATACTTTGCCGGCACGCATTTCAATCCTCAAATTACATGGTGGGATGAGACTCCGGCGCTGATCGACTATTTCAATCGCTGCCAGTATCTCGCCCAGCAAGGCGATTTCGTGGCCGACGTGGCTTACTACTACGGTGATCATATACCGAATATTGCCACTCTCAAGGAATCTGATCCGGCGGGCGCCCTGCCCGGTTATGACTATGACGTGCTCAGCGAGGAGCTTCTGCTTTCGAGCCTGACGGTGAATGAGGGTCGCCTCTCGCTGCCGTCGGGCATGGAATATCGCGTGCTGGTTCTGCCTGACCATCGCGTGCTGTCGTTGAGGGCACTGAAGAAGGCAGACGGACTGGTTCGCGCCGGTGCTACGATCCTTGGGCCAAAGCCGCTGCGTGCGGTCAGTCTTGAAGGCGGCCCGAACGGCAAGGAAGTGTTCCAGAAGTTGGCTGACGGTCTTTGGGGCCCGGGGGACCACGCGAAGGACGCAAGAGGAAGCCGCGCGGTCGGCCTGGGACGCGTGGCCTGGGGGATGCCTGCCCGCGATCTACTGCAAGCCGATGGCATCGCTTCTGACGTGACGTTTCAGGATAGGCAAAGTGCTTCGGCTCTCCAATGGATCCATTACCGGATCGACGATGCGGATGTGTATTTTCTATCCGAGCCGAATGGCAAGGCCGTAAGCGCGGACGCGATATTTCGTTGTCATGGCCGGATTCCCGAACTGTGGAACGCGGTGGATGGGTTCATACGAGAAGCCGCCACATTCAAGTTTGTCGACGGATGCACCCAGGTCCCCCTCGAGTTCGATCCCTACGAGAGCATCTTCGTGGTGTTCCGAAGGGCGTCGTCGGGTGACCGCAACGATGGCCCGAACTTCCCGACCTGGCAGCAGACGCAATCGATTGCCGGGCCGTGGGATGTCACTTTTGACGCAAAATGGGGTGGACCCGAGCAGCCGGTCCGCTTCGATTCCCTGGCAAGCTGGAGCGATCACAGCGACGCCAGGATCAAGTACTACTCCGGCAGGGCCGTGTACCGGACCGCCTTCAAGATCGACCACGATCCGGCCGGCAAACCGCTGGCCGTCGAACTCGGTCAGGTAAAGGACGTCGGCATCGCCCGGGTAAGGCTCAACGGAACGGATCTCGGCGTGGTGTGGCAGCCGCCGTTCCGGGTGGACGTCAGCAAAGCCGTCAAGAGTGGCGAGAACAAGCTGGAGGTCGAGGTGGTCAACTCATGGCGCAACCGCCTGATCGGCGACCGCGAACTGACGGAAGACAAACGCCTGACCCAGACCAACGTCAACGTCGACAAGAGCTGGAAGCTGGAACCATCCGGTCTGCTGGGCCCGGTCAGTCTTCAAACAACGGAAATGCCATGAACCACGTCGAACGATTTCGCGCCGTCATGAATTTCCAGCCGGTCGATCGGCTGCCGCGTTGGGAATGGGCCATGTGGTGGGACGAGACGATCACCCAATGGAAACGGCAAGGGCTGCCCGCCGAGCTGGAAACGGTGTTCGACATCGCCGAGTACTTCGGGCTAGATCCTTACCAGCAGTTCTGGTTCTCTACGACCGGTCCAACCATCGAGGCCGTGCAGCATCACATCGAGGGCATCGTCTCGAACGTGGACGATTACCTGAAGGTTCGCCCCGACCTTTTCCCCGATCACACCAAAGCCATTGAATCGATGCGGCCCTGGGCAAAGCGCCAAGCCGATGGTGAGGCCGTCGTGTGGGTGACAATCGAAGGATTCTTTTGGTTTCCCCGCACGCTGATGGGCTTTACGAAGATCAGCCTTGCGTTCTACGACCAGCCCGAGCTGATCCACCAAATCAATCAGGACCTGACCGATTACAATTTGCAGCTACTGGAGCAGATCGAAAAAACGTGCGTACCTACGTTCGTCACCATTGCCGAGGATATGTCTTACAACCACGGGCCGATGATTTCCGAGAAGCATTTCGACGAGTTCATCGCACCTTACTATCGGCAGATCGTTCCCCGCTTGCAAGAGTGGAACGCACCGGCTATAGTCGACACGGACGGCGACGTAACGCAAATGATACCTTGGCTTCAGCGTGAAGGGATCAACGGTGCCCTGCCTCTGGAACGTCAAGCAGGCGTGGACGGGATGGCCATTCGCGAAGAGTTTCCCGAGTTCCGCATGGTGGGGCATTTCAATAAGATGGTCATGCACCAGGGCGAGCAAGCCATCCGCGACGAGTTCGAGCGTATGATGCCGCTGATGAAGTCCGGCGGTTTCATCCCCAGCGTCGACCACCAAACACCGCCCAACGTAACGATCGAACAATACCGCCTTTACCGCCGCTTGCTGGATGAGTATACGATTGTGGTTGGGTAAATGCTCGCGATAGGAGTCATCATGATGCTAAGAATTGCACTAGCCGCCCTAGTCGTCGCGTCGACCGTATCGGCTGCGGCGCAGGAATACCGTGACGGCAGACCGGCGGCAACGCTGAGGATGGATGCGAAGGACCACGGTATCGTACTTCGTTACGGTGACGGACCGGACAAATGCGACACCCTCGGTGCCCGCGATGCTTGGGTGTTTCAATCCGATGGCGTCTACTACATGCACTATGATGCGGCAGGTCCAAGAGGATGGCTCTGCTCTCTTGCTGTAAGCAAGGACCTCGTCACCTGGGAGAAGAAAGGACCTATCCTGGACTTCGGCAAGCCGGGTGAAGACGACTCGAAGTCTGCCTCCTATGGCGTTACCTATTACGATGGCCAGCAGTGGCACATGTTCTATCTCGGAACGCCCAACGTATCCGGCCCGCCGAATCTGGTCCCGTCATTCCCCTATCTCACGATGAAAGCCAACGGAGACAGTGCGGCAGTCCCCTGGATCAAACAAAAGAACGTCGTGCCTTTCCGAACCAAGCCAGACACCTACTACTCCATAACAGCCAGTCCCGGCCAGGTCATCAAGAGCGGTGATGAGTTTCTCCAGTTCTTCAGCGCCACAACCCGAAAGGCCGGGAATCCCTGCGTCCAGCGTACACTGGGTATTGCCCGGACCAAAGATCTGGACGGGCCATGGACTGTCGATCCGGCGCCCATGGTGCCAAGCGAGGAGCAAATCGAGAACTCGTCACTGTACTACGAGAAGAGCATCAAGACTTGGTTCCTTTTCACCAACCACATTGGCGTCGACGGTGGAGAATACACCGATGCGGTTTGGGTATACTGGAACAAGGACCCAAACCAATGGGACCCGAAGAACAAGGCCGTTGTACTCGATGGCCAAAACTGCACCTGGTCAAAGAAGTGCATAGGCCTGCCCTCGGTTGTGCAGGTCGGCAAACGACTGGCTTTGTTTTACGATGCTCCCGGTGGCGACAGCACAAGCCACATGCGGCGGAGCGTGGGCCTGGCGTGGCTTGACCTGCCGCTTTCACCCCCTATCAGAAATGCGGGAGATTTGCGATGAAAAGCAGACTACTAATCATAGCCATCGTCTTCGGCGCCTCACTCAACGTGGCGACCGCTGCCAAACTAGAAGAAGACTTCAGCAGTCCGCCCGACGCGGCTCGCCTCTGGGTTTACTGGACCTGTCAAGACGGACATTATTCCATTGAAGGCACCACTGCTGACCTTGAATCGATGAAGAAGGTTGGAATTGGCGGTGTACTGCGGATGGATTGTAATGTCGGTGGTATACCCTTTGGCGGCACACCCTACCTTAGCGAGAAATGGCGTAAGCAGTTTGTCCACGCGGTCCATGAATGCGAGCGTCTCGGCCTCGAGTTCACCACCATCACGGGGCCCGGCTGGACCGGCACCGGCGGTCCCTGGATCAGAGCCGAGCAATCCATGCAGCACCTTGTCCCGGCAAGCGTCACCGCTAAGGGACCGGCAATGTTCAATCAGATACTGCCGTTGCCGCAGCCACGCGTTTCCAGGTATCACAGCAATCAGACACCGCAGATGCAGAAGGACATCAGCGAGTTTTACAAAGATGTTGCCGTGTTTGCGTTTCCTCGTCGTGAGCCGATGATTGAAGACATTCAAGAGAAGGCTTTCTTTATTCGCAATCCGTTTACCTCAATGCCGGGTGTGCGACCTTACCTGCCGTCACCAGCGAGTTATCCTGCTGCAACAGCGGCGCAGGTAATCGACCCAAAAGCCATCATTGACTTGACCGGCAAATTACAGGCGGATGGCCGGCTCACATGGGACGTTCCTCCAGGCGAGTGGACGATTGTCCGGCTCGGCGTGCGTTCAACGGGTGCGAACACTCGTCCCGCGCCCGCTGCGGGGCTCGGCCTGGAGTCGAACAAGTTCAACAAAGAAGCCCTCGCGACGCATTTTGAGGCGTATTTCGACCCGTTGTTGAAGGAAATCGGTTCGCGTCCGAAGGGCAGGAAGGTCGGGTTCGTTGCACTCGATGCTGACAGTTGGGAGATGAGTTCCCAGAACTGGACACCCGGCTTCCGCGAGGAGTTCAAGAGGCGACGCGGCTACGACCCCTGGCTGTACTTTACGACGTACAGCGGCTGCGTTGTCGGTTCGCGGGAGGAGACCGAGCGTTTCCTCTGGGATGTCCGCAAGGTGTGTCAGGAGATGTTACTCGAGAACCACGCGGCAGAGCTGAAAGAACTGTGTCACCAGCGAGGGCTCCGGTTGATGATTGAACCGTACGACATGAATCCGGCCGGCGACCTCGACCTTGGTTCGTACGCCGACTTTCCTGCCGGCGAGTTCTGGTTTGATACGTTTCAATCCGGGTGGAGTTGTATTACCGCCGCCTCGATTGCACACACGATGGGAAAGCCGATCGTTCTTGCCGAGGCATTTACCTCTGGTCGTGGGAACTGGCAACGCACGCCGTGGGTTCTCAAGAATCAGACCGACTGGGCTTTCGCTCTGGGGATCAACAAGTTTGCAATTCACGGTTTTGCTCACCAGACGAACGATGATGCGCCCGGAATGACCTTTGGTCCCTATGGTGTGTTCTGGAACCGGAAGCAGACTTTTTGGCCGCTGGTTGGAGATTACCACGAGTATCTGGCGAGGTGTTCACACCTGTTGCAGCAGGGGGTCACGGTCTCAGATATTCTCTACCTGACCCCTGAAGGCGTACCGCAAGTGTTTCTGCCGCCACCGAGTGCCCTCAACGCCGCCGGGTCGAAGTTGCCGGACAAGAAGGGTTACGGCTTTGATGGATGCTCCCCCCGCATCCTGATGAGCCGGGCCGAGGTTAAGGACGGGCAGATATGTTTTCCCGGCGGAAGCTCGTATCGCTTGCTGGTGTTACCAAACTTCCCGACCATGACGCCGCAACTGCTCGCCAAGATCAGGGACCTGGTCAAAGCTGGCGCGACCATTCTGGGTTCGCCACCCGTCAAATCACCCAGTCTTGCGAACTATCCGCAATGTGACAAGGAACTGCAGGCACTGGCAGCGGAGCTTTGGGGTCACGTTAAGACACCGGGGGAGGTCACTAAACGCAATTTTGGACGAGGCGCGGTCTACTGGGGCGGCACTCCTTCAAGAGAACTGTACGCTGACTATGACACGACGGCTTCGGTGCTCAAGAAGATGACCATCACCGAGGACTTCGTGTCGACGGGGCCCGTTCGCTATGGACACCGCCGCGCGGATGGGCGCGAGATCTATTTTCTGTCCAACACGTCTGCCAAAGCGATCCAGGCAGACTGCATATTCAGAATCGGCAAGGGGCAGCCGCAGTTGTGGGACCCGGTGACAGGAAGAATACGTCCCCTCCTCCAGCACAAGCAGGAGAACGGACGAACAGCCGTTCCCATGGAGTTCGCGCCATATCAAAGCTTCTTCGTGATCTTTTCCCGCAACGACACCTCCCAATCGCCAGCGCCTTCAGACAGCGTGAACTTTCCCAAGGCTGTACCCGTGGCAACACTGGAAGGAACATGGGAGGTTTCCTTTGACCCCAAATGGGGTGGCCCCGAGAAGATTACTTTCCTGGAGCTTCAGGACTGGGCCAAACGAGACGAAGAAGGCATTAAGCACTATTCCGGCATCGCAACATATCGCAAGCTTTTTGATTCCCCAGAAGTATTAACAAGACGGGTCTATCTTGATCTTGGCACGGTGCATGCGATAGCCGAGGTCACGATGAACGGAAAGAAGCTGGGTGCAGTCTGGTGTGCGCCCTGGCGTGTAGATATCACCAACGCCTTGAGAGAGAAGGACAACCAACTGGAGATCAAGGTGGCCAACCTCTGGACGAATCGACTTCTCGGCGACGCGACAATACCCGCAGAGAAGCGTCTTACTCGAACTGCGCTGCGTTACAGCGCCGGTGGTGCATTGATACCTTCCGGCCTCCTTGGGCCAGTGCGAATCATGGCCAGCCCAGAATGAAAGAAAGCATCGAACAAACGCTGCCCGGGCGTCCGCCGGGAACGCTCGTTGCCAGCACTGACAGCAATTGGCAACCTTACGATCAAGGCCCCACTAGCCCATGGACCTACCCCCCCCCGCTAGAAGGGCGCAATCTACAGCCCGACCGCCTTTTTGGCTCGCAGCCCCGTTGACAGGCCGGTTGCCGGAGTCTAGGATATTGCGTTTGGGTTTACTCTGGTGAGAGTTTCGAGTGTGCGGGCCGCGGTTCGGTTCCGCCGTAATAGGTGATTTATGGCCGTTCCCAAGCGAAAACATTCCAATGCCCGGTCCGGTTCGCGTCGCTCCCACAACGCGAAGACGCCCCGGCAAGTTTCCCACTGCGAACAATGCAGTACGCCCGTGCCTTCGCACGTCGTCTGCCCAAACTGCGGGCACTACATGGGCCGCAAAGTGATGGATGTCGAGAGTTGAGCAGGATTGCCTTTCTCTTTCCCGGACAGGGTGCCCAAACGGTGGGGATGGGTCGGCGCCTAGCCGAGTCGATCCCCGGCGCGCGCCGATTGTACGATCGGGCGGGCGAGATCCTTGGCTACGATCTGGCCAAGCTCTGTTTCGAGGGCCCGGCCGAGGAACTCGATTCGACCGTCCACAGTCAGCCGGCCCTGTTCGTGACCAGTCTGGCCGCCTTGGAGTCGTTACGCGAAGAGTCGCCCGATGTGGTGCTCTCCTGCGAAGCGGCCGCCGGGCTGAGCCTGGGTGAGTATACGGCCTTGGTCTTTGCCGGCGCGATGGAATTCGAGGACGGGCTACGCCTGGTCCAGCAGCGCGGGGCCGCCATGCAGGAGGCCGCCGACGCAACGCCCAGCGGCATGGTCAGCATTCTCGGGCTCGAACGGGTCGAGGTCGAGGCGCTCTGCGAGAAGGTTCGCGGCGGAGAGATTCTCGAAATTGCCAATCTGCTTTGTCCGGGCAACATCGTGATCTCGGGCACGATCGCGGCCTGCGAGCGGGCGGCCGAGCAGGCGCAGTCGTTCGGCGCGATGAAGGCGGTGCCGTTGGCCGTGGCCGGTGCCTTCCATACCCAAATCATGCAGCCGGCCCACCGGCGTTGTGCCGAGGCGATTGGGGCCGTGTCGATGGAGCCGCCCAAGATCCCGGTCGTTTCCAACGTGGATGCCCGCCCGCACGACAATCCCGAGGACGTTCGCCAGTTGCTAATCCAGCAGGTCGTCCATCCGGTCCTCTGGGAGGAGTCGATGCGGTATCTACTGGAGGACGGATTCGATCAGTTTTACGAAGTGGGACCGGGCCGCGTTTTGCGGGGCCTATTGCGGCGAGTCGAGCGAAAGATCTCGTGTCAGTGCGTGGCAACGTGACGGCGCGATGCCGGATCGCCGGATGACAGGCGTCGTAAGTGACGGTTGCCATAGTAGTTACGGAGAGAGGTTGTCAGTTTTCAGACTGCGCTCTGCAAATCAGCCAAGAGACGGCGTACACCACCACAAACTGAAAACTGATAACTGAAAACTGATTGTCAACAGGAAACCGAACAATCATGGCCGAAGAGAACAAGAACCGCATTTCGACGGATCTGGGCGGACAGGTGGCGTTGGTAACCGGCGCAGGGCGCGGACTGGGCCAGACGATCGCCGTGACGCTGGCCGGGGCGGGGGCTAAGGTGGCCTGTGTCGACGTCAACGCCGAGGCACTGGACGAAACGGTCGCCTTGATCGAGGGCGCCGGCGGAACGGCCGTTTCGATCACCGGCGATGTAACCGACTCGACTCGCGTCGCCGAGGTCGTCGCCGAGGTCGTCGCCAAGTGGGACGCGCTCGACGTGGTTGTCAACAATGCCGGTATCACGCGCGACGGACTGATCGTGCGGATGAAGGACGACCAATGGGACTCGGTGATCGCCATCAACCTGCGGGGAACGTTCCTGTTCACCCGCGCGGCCGCCAAGATCATGATGAAACGCCGCCGCGGCAGGATCATCAACATCGCCAGCGTGTCGGGCCTGATGGGTAACCCGGGCCAGGCCAACTACTCGGCGTCGAAGGCCGGCGTGATCGGCCTGACCCGCACGGTCGCCCGGGAATTGGCCGGGCGCGGCGTCACGGTCAACGCCGTGGCTCCCGGGTTCATCGCCACGGAAATGACTGCCAAGTTGGGCGAAGAGATCCTCGCCGAGGTGCGTAAGCAGATCCCGCTGAGTCGGCTGGGAGAGCCCCAGGACGTGGCCGACGCCGTGCTGTTCTTTGCCAGCGAATCGGCCGGGTTCATTACCGGGCACGTCCTGACGGTTGACGGCGGCCTGACGGTATAGCGGCCACGGTTGGCGAGTCCTGCGATGCAAGTCGGGCCAAGATCGGTACACGATTGGGCAAAAGCACGAAATTGGGGCAAAAAAAAGGGCCGGGAGATATAGACACGCCGGGTAGAAGTCGTTATATATTGTTGGACTGAAGGAAAAGCATCCTGCCGCGGTGGGCCTTGGCCCATTGGCGGGGGTTTGAAATGTTGTGACATACCGGGGGGCGCCGCGTAAGCGTTCCCCCAAAGAGTAGGGTTTTCAGGAGGACTATGAAGGTGGCCTCAGTCGAAGAACGAGTCATCGATATCGTTGCCGAGCAGCTCAACGAAAGTAAAGAAAAGATCAGCCGCGAAACGTCCTTCGTCAACGATCTGGGGGCTGACTCCCTAGATACGGTGGAGTTGGTCATGGAACTTGAGGAAGAGTTCGATATTACCATTCCGGACGATGCAGCCGAAAAGATTCAAACGGTCGGGCAGGCGATCGCGCATATCGAACAGGCCATCGAAGGAAACGAACCCTCTGACTCCTGACGAGCTTCCATGAAACGCCGCGTGGTCGTAACGGGTATAGGTGCCGTCACCTCGCTCGGTTGCCAGGTCGATGAGCTTTGGACTCGCATCTGCAACGGCGAGAGCGGGGTCGGTCCGTTGATAGGTTTCGACGCGACCGGCTACCGGGTCCGAATTGGCGGAGAAGTCCGCAACTTCTCCATTGATGGCTACATCGATCGCAAAGTTGCCAAGCGGATGGACCGCTTCGTCCAGCTCGGCTTGGTGGCTGCTATCAATGCGGTGAAGGATTCGGGGATCGATTTCTCCCGCGAAGACCTCTTCCGCTGCGGCGCGATCGTCGGGGCCGGAATTGGCGGGCTTCGAGAAATCGAGCATCAACACACCCGGCTGGTCGACAAAGGACCCGACAAGGTCTCCGCCTTCACGATCCCCAAGTTGATGCCCAACGCGGCCAGCGGGCAAATCTCTATCCAGTACAGCCTGAAGGGTCTGAACACGACCGTCTCGACCGCCTGCGCCAGCGCCACCAACGCGATCGGCGACGCCTACCGGGCAATCAAGTACGACGAGGCCGACGTGATGGTCTCCGGCGGCACCGAGGCCGCGGTCACCCCGCTGGGTGTCAGTGCGTTCGCGGCAATGCGGGCGCTCTCGCGGCGGAACGACGACCCGACCGCCGCCAGCCGACCGTTCGACGCCGACCGCGACGGGTTTGTGCTCGGCGAAGGGGCCGGCATGGTGCTGCTCGAGGAATTCGAGCACGCCAAGGCCCGCGGCGCACGCATCTACGGCGAAGTGCTCGGGTTCGGTGCCAGCGCCGACGGCGGACACATCACCCAGCCCGACGAGCACGGCATCGGCGCCGCCTTTGCCATGAACCTCGCGCTGCAAAGGGCCAAGCTCAATCCGACCGAGGTCGATTACATCAACGCCCACGGCACCAGCACGCCGCTGGGCGATCAGGCCGAAACGGCCGCGCTCAAGTCGGTTTTCGGAGACCACGCCTACAAGCTGAGCATCTCCAGCACCAAGAGCCAATTGGGCCACCTGCTCGGCGCCAGCGGCGGAGTGGAGTTCGTGCTGTGCGTCAAAGCGATCGAGACGGGCGTCATCCCGCCGACGATCAACTACGACACGCCCGATCCGCTCTGCGACCTCGACTACACCCCCAACGAAGCCCGCGAGCGAAAAGTCTCCGTGGCCATGTCCAATAGCTTCGGCTTTGGCGGCCACAACGGCGCGTTGATCGTAGGGCAACTACGCGACTAGTGGCACAGGCGTCTCGCCTGTGGTATTCATCTCCACCCAGCGAGCCGCCGGGTTTACCCCGGCGCAACGGTAGCGCGGGGGTAAACCCCGCGGCTCGCGGCTCGCGGCTCGCGGCTTGTGGCACGGGCGTCTCGCCCGTGGTACAGTGCAGGCGAGACGCCCACACCACAAGCTCGGAGTTCTATGCCATGAAACTCACGACACTTTGGCTTTTCGCAATCGGCGCCCTGCTCGCTTGCACTGCCGCAACGCAGGCGGCCGACAACGCCCGGACCCGTCGGCCTAACCTCCTGCTGATTATTACCGACCAGCAGTTCAGCGAGGGGATGAGTTGCCGGATCGGCAACCGTTACATCAACACGCCGGGAATGGACCGGCTGGCCAAGCAGGGGATGCTGTTCACCCGGGCCTATGCCGCCAATCCGCTATGCACGCCCTTTCGCACCTCGTTGTTCTCGGGACATTACCCGCACCAGACGGGCGTGCAGACCAACGGACGCGGCACGGGCAGCCACAAGACATTGCCCTGCCTGGGAACCTACTTCGCCAAAGCGGGATACGAGACGGGCTACTTCGGCAAGTGGCACACGCCCTACGCGCTGAAGGACTCTAGCGAGAGCGGCTTCGAGACGGTTCACGAGAAGGATTGTCTCTACAGCACGAAGCGAATCGTTACCTTCCTGGAGGCGAAGCACGACAAGCCGTTCCTGGCGGTCGCGTCGTTTATGAACCCCCACAATATTTGCGAGTGGTCGCGGTTTCAGAAGATGGGCAGCGGTCCGCTGGAGGTGCCGCCCGTGGAGCAACGGCCCCCATTGCCGCCGAATCATGCGTCGCCTGAGAACGAGACCGACGTGATGGCGTTCATGCGCAAGTCGTACCAGGCGCATCGGCTGTTTCCCGTGGGCGACTACACCGAGGACGATTGGCGACGCCACGTCTGGGGATACTACCGCTTGATCGAACGCGTCGACGCCCACGTCGTCAAGCTGCTCGAGGTGCTCGAAGCGACCGGGCTGGACAAGAACACGGTCGTGCTGTTCACCAGCGATCACGGCGATTGCCACGGGGCCCACCGCTGGGTCCAAAAGACCGTCTTCTACGACGAGTCGGCCCGCATTCCACTGATCCTCAGCTATCCGGGCCAACCGACCCGCGGGCAAACCTGCGACCATCTGATCAACACGGGCGTCGACATCGGCCCAACGCTGCTCGATTTCGCCGGAATCCCGATCCCCAACGCCTTGCCCGGCAAGAGCTTCCGCCCGATCACCGAAGACAAGACGCGCAAAGACGACCGCGATTACATCGTCTCGCAAAACCGCATGGTGCAGTGCGTGCCGATCGACGGCGTCAGCCTCACACCGGACGGGCGGATGGTGCGCAGTGCGCGGTACAAGTACTGTCTCTACAGTGAAGGCAAGCAGCGGGAGTCACTCGTGGACATGGAGGAAGACCCGCTAGAGACAGTCAACCGGGCGGCCGATCCGCAGTTACGCGAAGTGCTCTTGCGCCACCGCGGCTACCTGCGAGAGTTCGCCGACAAGCACGGTGATGCGACGGCCAAGTCGATGCTCGACGCGGTAGAGCGTGACATGTAGGGTGCGTGAAACGCACCAGCGAACTGAATATCGAATATCGAACAAGGAGTGTTGAAGTAAGAAGGGAAGATGTGGGGGATCCAGGGGTCAGACCGACGTTAGGCGTTAGCGACGTGGCCTTGCTCCCCACTAACGTCTAACGGCGCTCTGCCCCATTTCTTATTTCTTAAAAACTGCACCCCCAAACTACTCCACCCCCAAAACGTCTTTCTCCTCTCTAGGCACAGCTACAGGAGGTTGCGGTGGCGGAGGAGACGGTTCCCGTAGACTAATCGGCGATCTAAGATGCAGGAGGAGACCCGCGAGCCCAATCGCAAGTAGCCCGCATAAGCGAACCCACCCTTTAGACCAGAAAAAGTGCCCTTCAATCGGTTGCGTTCCCCCTAGTTCCGCCCAGAAACGGGACCATGCGAGGATAACCCCCGGGAGAAGAAGACATAGGAGGCCGAGTCCACCAACAAAGTAAATAAACGACAGCGCAACATCCGCACCAGGTTGGTGTGCAAGTAAGCCCATCGCAGCCACTCCTTATCGTTTATTCCCGCGACTAGACCTTGTGAGGTTGTCTCGCTGGTAGTTGAAAACGGAGGGCGGTTCCTCAATCGTCTTCTTATCCTGCTCTTCTCTTCACGTCAAGTAGTTGCGCGTCCAAGGAGGCGAAAGCCGTTGTCTGATGATGCCCGCTATCTGGGCTTGGTCAAAGTCGAGTATCTTCTCCATCCGCTGTTCGGTCAAGAGGTGCGAATCGTCCAGTTGGACGCCAAAGGGCGGAAGGGGCAAACGCTCGTCGAGACTTCGCAAGATCGCCGATGCTTGCCCGCCTGGATGACCGATCCGGCACGCTGTGCGCTGCTCACCTTTGGATGGCAGCCGTTTACTTCCTCTCAGGCGTTGTGCCAACTCGATGCACTGCTGGCGTCCCTTGACGAACGCGACTGCGCGGCGAAAGTAGACTCCTGAACGCGTGGATTGTCCTTCCCTCGGTTTCAGGAGCCCTGCCATGAACCGGCCGCGTCCTTCGTCCGATGACTGTCCCTTGTTTGTGGGCGAGCCCGACGTCTGGGAAAGCCTTGGCGAGCCTGCCAAAGAACAAGTCCTCGATCATCTGGCCGTGCTGCTGCTGCGAGATCTTCAACACACCGCCGCGTACGCCCGGGAAAAATAACACTTTCAGGAAAGGTGCTGCATTATGTTAGAACGTCTAAGATCGCTTGGGGCGGCAAGAGCCTGGCCAAAGATTTTCGGCCGCCCAGCAGCGGAGGCGAGGTCGGCCCGTACTACAAAGAACTGTTCCAGCACGTCCGCGACGTTCTGGGTAACCTCAAGAAACACTTCCCCGAATACGACGGCCGGGGCCACGAGATCGTCGGGTTCGGCTGGCATCAAGGATGGAACGATCGGGTCAATCAGGCTGCCAACGACGAGTACGAGAAGAATATGGCCAACTTCATCCGCGACGTCCGCAAGGAACTGGCGATCGAAGGGCTGCCGTTTGTAATTGCCGAGACCGGCATGAGCGGTCACAAGGAAACGCATCCCCGGGCGCTGTCGCTCATGCGGGCGCAGGCGGCCGTGCCGAAGCACGAGGAGTTCAAGGGAAACGTCGCCTTCGTCGGCACCAAAGACTTCTACCGGCCCCCGGAAGTTTCACCGTCGGGCCAAAGTTACCACTGGAACAGCAATGCGGAAACCTACTTCTTGATCGGCCATGGCATGGGTAAGGCCATGATCGAATTGGTCCACGAGAAGAAGTAGTCATCGCGCCGGCGTACGCATCGCATCGCGTCGAAGGCGACAAGATCATCGTCAAGTTCAAGCACGTCGGCGACGGCCTCAAGACCGACGACGGCAAGGCGCCGAACTGGTTCAAAGTCTCCGACGGCACCCGTTGGCCTGGCATGATCTTTACAACAGCGCCGCCGTGCCCGCGATCAACTTCCGCACCGACGTGCAACCGACGAAGCGGCGGTGACACCGGCAGCAGCGACGGTGACTCCCGGCCTGACGCCCAAGATCACCGGTCGGCGGGAGGAGGATTGTCTCCCGGCTCATCGCCCGATCCGCCGCTCGGGTGCATCGCCTTGCCCGACGTTTCTGCATACGACACAGCGCGACGTCCCGATTGTTCCTGCCGCTTTCGTGCATCCTCCGTGATGGCCTGAATGTCGCCGCCAAAGGCATCGGAGATCCGCTCACGTGTCTTGTGAATATCAGCGATTGTCGTGTCACGTCGACTGCTACTGGTCGTTTTCATCATCGTCCACCATCTCCTCTGGGGTGCCGTTCCGTCAAGCACATTCACTCTGGCTGACTTCCTGCACTGCCTGACACTTCTCGCATTGTGCAGCGATCATGACCCAGCCAAAGAGGTCCTCCGGTCTAACGTCCGGAGGATCGTCATCGTCAAGTACGTCTGTCTCGCCCGAATACTGAAAACACAATGCGAGTCGGAGGCAGTCGCCCCCACACTCGGAGCAGACGACAGCTTCGGGAGCACCCATCTCCAAATCGGAATTGTGCCCGAGCTCTCCATCATACCCGTGTTGTGTTGGATCAAACACGACACGGCTCTTCCCGCACTTAGGACACGCAATGGCAGTCGGACTCAAACCCTGTGAGGATGAGATTTTGAGGAACTTCCGAGAGCACTCACACATGGGAGTGAAGACCGTAGAGTCTTCGCCGAGTTCCTTTTGCAGGAAGGTAAGCAAAGCATCTGGTGGTGGTACTGAATGTTCACCGAGACAACGGGGCGGATGTTCCTGCATGTACGCCATCTCGTTTTCCATAATCTCCTCCTTGCATCTAACTCGTCATTCCACACAAGATATCCATTCCCAGGGAGGTGAACCTCCCGGATGACGGCAGTGTAGCGGCATATTGGGGGCGGCGTCAACGACTTCTCCGGGCACGCGTCCTTGCCTCGCAGTTTCGGACATCTTGGAATCACGAACTGTGAACGTGGAGTGGAAAATGGGAGCTGGCTCCAAGGCACGGCAGATGCCAAACCCGCGAAAAACGCCGCTGGTTCGGTGCCTGTCCCCTTTTTCCACGGAGCCCGCTGTCACCGCCCGAAAATGGGGACAGGCACCGTCGGCAACGCGGATTACCACTGCCATACCGGTCGTCGACCGAGCCAGTCCCCATTTTCGGGCTCCTCGATCAGGCCGCCTGTTGGGCCGAGGGCGACGAACGCGAACGGGCCGCCAAGAAGACCTACGGGCAAACCTATCTCGAACTCTTCTGCATCAAGCCCACCGGCTAAATAGCGAAGTAGCCGGCTCCTACTTCCACTTGCACTTGCGTTTTTCCAGGTACATGTGGTGGTCGCCGTGGCAGTCGGTGCAGACGATCTCCTCGGGTTTGAGCGTTTTGGGATCGACGCCTAAGGGCGGGGGCTTCTTAGCGAGACGCTTCTGCCAATGGGCGAGTACCTCCCGGGCCGATACGTCGTGCTCCGGGTGGCATTTCTGACAGAACGCGTCGATGTCCTTGCGGAGGAACATCCGGCCGGGTGCCGTGCCGTTGCCGCCGATGGCCCAGGATTCGTCGGCGATGTGCTCGTCGCAGTCTTCGTGACATTTCATGCAATCCATGCCGGCCTTGGCATGGACCGTGGCAATGTCTTCGTCGGCGAAGTTCAAGTGACAGACGTGGCAACGTTCGTTGTCGGCCATCGTGCCGTTTTCTTCCAACGGCTCGTCGTCGTCCAGCAGCAGCGGCGGATCATCGTCCAACAGCAGCGGTGGCGGCTTCTTCTCCGCTGCGGCGTTGGGGTCCTGACCGACAACCCGTCCTCGCTCGGCGACAACCACCAGAATCGCCGCCAGCGCCAACATCAACACAAGAATCGAAGACTTCATTCGCATTTTCCCATGATCCACCGCTACCCCCCCGAACGCAGTCGGGGGGCGTTTTTAACGAACTACACACTATCCACTACCCACTCCACTCTGCCCACTATCCACTACTCTCCCCCTACACGTACTCCCAGTCTCTGAGCCACTCGTAGTTTTGCGGCAGGTTGGCCCACATCTGCTTGCTGACCTGTTCGAGTTCGGCCGTCTCCTTGACGTCGAGTTCGCGGCGTTCGGTCATGGCCTTGGCTACGTTGTCGACGTGCTCCAGGCGGTTCAGACCCGGGATCGGGATGACGGCGCCTGTATGGAGGATGTAACGCAAGGCCAGCCGCGACCGCTTGTCGTTCTCCTCCTCGGTGCCGCGGAACAACGACCCGCCCCCGTACGGCTTGATGCCGAAGGCCCCCACGTCGCACTTCTTCAGTGCATCGAAAACGCTGTCGGTCGGCGCCTTCTTGCTCATCGTGGTGAAGGGGAAGCAGACGCAATCGATCTGCGGAAAATACTCGATCATGAACTGGATCCAACGCCGGTCGTGCGTCGAGAAGCCGATCTTTCGGGCCTTGCCCTGCTTCTTGGCCGTCTCCAGCGCCTCGATCAGTTCGCAGGCCGTGTTGAACGAGTGTCGCCCGCCCGGCTCGTAGCAGGTCACCCGCCACAGGTCGGTATACTCCTCGCCGGACACCAGCAGCAACTCGTCGAGCGACTCGAGCAGCTTCTTGGCCGTGCGGAATTCCTCACCGCGGATCTCCTTGCCGCAATACGACAGGGCCAGGTACATCTTGTCGCGGCGTCCCTTGAGCGCCTTGGCGTCGCGCACGACCTCATGCCGGCAGCAGGCGTCGATGTAGTTGATGCCGATGTCGATCGACTTGGCGACGATCTCGTTGCGTTCTTCCTGGTTGCTACGGGAATGCCCGCCCAGGCAGATGGCCGAGACCATCCAGTCGGTCGATCCCTGCCGTCGATACTCCATGTTCTCGTTGTAGTTGATAATCTTGGAGGTATCGACCTTATCGGCGGCACCGACTCGGACGGTCTGTCCTGCCGTGCCCAACCCTGCCGCCACACCGGCGGCGACCTTTGCACTGTCGCCGATGAAACCACGGCGAGTCACTTGCGTCTTGTCCATCATCTAATTCCCTTTAATTCAGTGGTTTGTGACGCCCCTTCCGGGTATCGCGTTGGGTGCTCCCCGGCCCCCTTTTTCTTTCATTTTGTCTCGAACAGTGCCTTGATCTCTTCGGCCGACAGGGCCCGATCGTAGAGGCGCACCTCGTCGATCAGTCCGTCGAAGCCCGAGCCGATGGTAACGTCCAGCTTGTCGCCGGTATCCAGCGGCCAGAGGTCGAGCAGGCCGATGTCGTGGATCGCGGCCGGTTTGCCGTCCACGTAGAGATTGACGCTGTCGTGCAGATTGGGCGGATCGTCCTCGACGACGGCCACGGCCACGTGATGCCATTTGTCGTCGGTCAGGTCGTCGTTGACGTAGAGGTATCCGCCGCTGGGATCGAGTCCCACGCGTCCGCGGATGAACCCGAAGCGAAAGATCTTGCCGGCGTCGTCCGCACCCCAGCGGATGATGTCGCCGCGTCGTTCCGTCGTCTTAATCCAGGCGGCCACGGTTCGCGGTGCGATGCCGGTAACACCCTTGTAGCCGGTGATTTCGAGGCAACCGCTCTTCTCGAACTTCATCGCCTTGCCGACCCGCCCGTCGACGGAACTCTTGTCGAACGTCAGGCCGTCCTTGAGACTCCCCTTGTGGCCGTGCTTGGAGGAATCGGCGGCCGTCGCACCGGTCGCGTCGTCCAACTTCCACCAGCCGACCAGGTTCTTCGCGGCAACTTCGGTCTCTTGTCCGAGGGCATTGCCGACCATGCCCAACATGAGAGTGACAGACAACATGCAACACAGGCTTCTAAGCATCGGGGAATCCTCCAAGATCGCGTGGTTCCTGTTGCTAACGAACCCGGCAACGCCGCCGAGACGTGGATTTGGAATTATACCACGTTTTCCCCGCCCGCGGCAATGACTCGCCGCCAATTTGCCGCCGACGGGTGCCCCATACCAACCTGATTGGTGGTCGTTTGGAACGAAGAAGAGCGTCACCCCCACCTTCGGGGGTGACGCTCGGAAGCTCTCTCTCGTTTTCGATCCATTTCGGGGCTATTCGCTCCTACGCCGCGGGTGGCCCCGATGTTTTTTCCGCAGCAAACGTTGCCATCTCAATACGTGTTTTCGCAAAAACGTCGGGGTGACGAAGTCACAAGAGGAGCAGCGTTTGTACCCGACCTCTCGTGACTGCGTCACGCGGGTGGCACAGTCTCTCGCGGGGAATCATCTGCGGTAGTGGCACGGGTGCCCCGCCTGTGGTTGTGGACATAGCCGTCAGTCGTCTCTACCACTACGCAGGCGAGCCGCCTGCACCACGCCGACGACGCCATCCGAGCACGGCCAACGCACTCAGCAGCATCGCGATCGTTCCCGGCTCGGGAACGGCCGCCGCGCCGCCTACAGTATAGTCCTTGTTGCCGAAATTCGCTCGCAACACGTTCCAGTCGGTCGTCCAGAC
>JABMRB010000636.1 GCA_013202865.1 Candidatus Nealsoniibacteriota bacterium
CTTCGAGAAGGTGCTCGAACTCGACCCCGACAACGCCGAAGCCACCAAGGGCCGCGACTTCATCCGCAAGCTGCGCGCCCGGTCGGGCCCGGCGGCTAAATGACCCGTTACCTACTGGACATCCGGCAGAACATCCCGATAATATAGGCAACCCCGCCGCGGGCAAGAACAGACCGGACCGTTGCGTCCGGCGCAACCACACACCGGAAAAGGAGCCACACTATGAAGCGATCGTCAACACGCCGTCCAGCAGTCGTGCTCGGCCTTGCGGCACTCGTCGCACTGGGATGCCTCAGCAGTACGACCATTTCCTCAGCCGCAGGGAGCGATGCCAAAATGAACATCGAGAAGACGAGTTTCGGAAAGACCAAAGACGGAACCGAAGTAGACCGTTACACCTTGACCAACGACAACGGCCTGAAGGTCGGCCTCATCACGTTCGGGGCGATGATGACCTCGGTCGAAGTACCCGATCGCGACGGCAAGTTTGCCAACGTCACCCTCTTCCGCGACACGCTCGACGATTACATCGAGGGCCATCCCTACTTCGGCTGCGTGGCCGGGCGCTACGCCAACCGGATCGCCAAGGGCAAGTTCACCCTCGACGGCAAAGAGTATTCGCTAACGATCAACAACGACGCGAACCACCTGCACGGCGGCGAGGTCGGTTTCGACAAGCACGTCTGGAAGGCCAAACCCATCGAAGCGGACGGCAGCGTCGGTGTCCGCTTCTCGCTGACCAGCCCCGACGGCGATCAGGGCTACCCCGGCACGCTCGAAGCGAGTGTGACCTACTCGTTGAACAACGACAACGAACTCAAGATGGACTACAAGGCCACGACCGACAAGCCGACCGTCTTGAACCTGACCAACCACGCCTACTGGAACCTGGCCGGGGCCGGCTCGGGCGATGTTCTCGGACATCGACTGATGATCAACGGCGACCGCTACCTGCCGTGCGACGACGAGTTGATCCCCACCGGCAAAGTGAATGAAGTGAAAGATACGCCGATGGACTTCACCAAACCCAAGAAGGTCGGCGCGCGGATCGACCAGGTCGAAGGCGGATACGACCATTGCTACGTGCTCAAAGAGGGCAAGGGCAAGGGCCTGACGTTGTGTGCCCGGCTGGTCGATCCGGGCAGCGGCCGGGTGATGGAAATCCGCACGTCGCAGCCGGCCGTGCAACTCTACACGGGCAACTTCCTCGAAGGCAAGATCTCCGGCGGCGGCGTGGCGTACCAGAAGCACTTCGCGCTCTGCCTCGAGACGCAGCACTACCCCGACTCACCCAACCAGCCGAAGTTCCCCTCCACGGTGTTGCGGCCGGGTGAGAAGTATCACCAGGTAACCGTCCATAAATTCAAGGTGAAAGAGAAGAAAGAGAAATAGTGCAACCACAGCCGGGTGATCGCAGTGTCGGTTGCCCGGCTTTTGGGTTCTTCAGGGAACTTAATGGGTGAACTGGAAAATGCGGTGTTTTGCGAACCATGGATCACTAACCATAGGGTTCCGTCTAGCCCCTCCGCCGTCGCCCTCGCATCGGCCCTTTGCCCCGCATTTCAGGGCTGATGCGAGGGCAGAGGCGGATGGGGCGGCCCCTCTGTCGAGCCTGAGCGGAGGTCCAGAATCACCCACTAAAAGTCCTGAATAACCCGAAAAACGCTGATTGGAGCCTTTATGTCTCGTATTTTCCACGAATTGCTGGCCACCGACCGTGTGCTGCGGGTCTTTTCCGTCAGCCGAATCGTTCATCCGGTCGTCTTCGACCTGTTCGGCATGGCCGAGGGTTTCGACGGGCTTTGGCTCGACCAGGAACATGGCGGCATGACCGTTCCGCAGGTTCAGGCGGCCGCGGCCTGTGCTCGGGCGAACGGGCTGGGGACGATCGTCCGCATGGCACCGACCGGCTATTGGCAGGCTACGCAGAACCTGGAGGCAGGGGCCGACGGGCTGATGGCGGCCCGGCTCGATTCGGCGGCCGAGGCCGAGGAGTTTGTCCGCTGGTGCAAGTTCGCCCCGCGAGGCGACCGGGGGCTCAACAGCAGCGGGTTCGACGCCCGCTACACGTTCACCCCCCTGCCGCAGTTCACCGCAGAGGCCAATGACGAGAACTTTGTGGCCATCCAGATCGAGACGCTCGGAGCCATGGCCGAAATAGATGAGATCGCGGCGATCGACGGCGTGGACATGCTCTTCCTCGGCCCGGCCGACATGTCGCAGGCCTTGGGGCACATCGGCCAGCCGAACCACGATTCGGTCTGGGACGTGATCGACCGGATCTCGGCCGCCTGCCGCAAGCACGGCAAGACCTGGGGCACCGTGCCGGCCGGCCCGGATTACGCCGTCCGCTGTGTGGAGAAGGGTTGCCGCATGCTCACGCTGGCCAACGAGACGCTGGCCGTCCGCCGGGGGATCGAGGCGTTGCAGGAGTGGTACGGGGATTTCTTTTGAGAAGGCCTCGTGGTTTGTAGTGACCGCATTCATGCGGTTGGGTTCGTAGTGACCGCATTCATGCGGTTTGACGGGGTGGCAATAGTCACCGAAAACGGTAGAATCAAGCTTGCCGATGTCGGCATGGCAGACAATGAGCACGGGAATCAAACCCGATAAATCGGGTCACTACGAACCGAATCAAACCCGATAAATCGGGTCACTACGAACCGAGTCGAACCCGATGAATCGGGTCACTACGAACGATGACTCCGAACGGCGTGGAACGATGTATGAGTATCGTCGGATGACGCCGCAGCAGCGCAAGGCGGCGGTAGAGGAGCGTGGGGCGCTGGGGTTTCCGTGGCACAGGCCGCCGCATCCGGAGTCGGAGGAGGGGTGGTATTTGATCAGCGCGGCGAGTTACGAGCATCAGCATCATTTTCAGTCACCAGCAGAGCTAACCGCGCTGAAACGGCGGCTGTTGGAGGCACTCGGCGGATTGTCGTTGCCATGCGCCGGTTGGGTGGTGATGCCGAACCATTACCACCTCCTAACGCGCGTCCCAGAGTTGTCGGTCCTGGGCAGGGCCTTGGGCGCGGTGCATGGGCGTTCGTCGCGCTACGCAAACCAGCGCGACCGCACGCCAGGGCGACGGGTATGGTTCAAGTACAGCGACCGGAAGGTTCGGTCGCAGCGACATTATTACACGTGTTTGCACTACATTCTCATCAATCCGATGAAGCACCGGTTCGCCAAGAAGTTGCCGGACTGGCCGTGGTCGTGCGTTCACAGCGTGATCGCACAGCAGGGGCAGCAGTGGGTAGAGGACTTGCAGCGAGATTATCCGTTGCGTGATTTCGGACACGGGTCGGATGACTGAGGGTTCGTAGTGACCGCATTCATGCGGTCGGGTTTGTAGTGACCGCATTCATGCGGTCGGGTTTGTAGTGACCGCATTCATGCGGTTTGGCGGAGACGGAGCCGTTGAATGCAACCGGTAGCCTTCGACCCGATAAATC
>JABMRB010000637.1 GCA_013202865.1 Candidatus Nealsoniibacteriota bacterium
CGTGTCCCTTGATGTGCTCGTATTCTTCATGGGTGAGCTTACCCGGCTTGCATAACACGCTGTCGTCGGTGCCGATTTTTCCGATGTCGTGCAGCAGCCCGGAAAGATGGATCGTGTTGATTGTTTCGGCGTCGCAGCCGAGTTCCTCGGCCAGACGGACGGCGATTCGGGCAACTCGGTCGCTGTGGCCGCAGGTGTATCGGTCCTTGGCATCGATCGCCGAGGTCAGCGCCCGGATGATACCCTCCATCAATTCGGAATGCCGCCGATAGAGTTCGATGTTTCCGCTGTGGATGCCTAGGATGGCGGCCACGGAACTCATCAGGGTGGCTTCCACGGTGCCGAATTCATCGTCCTCGATGTGGTTCATCGCCACGAGGTAGCCGAACAGGTTCTCCCCTTCGGCCAGCGAAACAACGACCATCTGGCGAATTTCGGGATGGGGCCACTGCCGATCGGTAGAGACGGGTGGGTTGACGACGATCGGCCGCTGGGCCGTATCGGCGCCGAGGTGTTCGACGAGCGCCGTAAACTGGCCGTTGTCGATCGGGCAATCGCCGTGGGTCAGCAGCACGGACTCGTGACGCAACTCGTGGCTGATGCGCCGGTCGTCCTCGGCCATCGGGAGCAGTTGGATTGCCAGGGCCTCGGCCGGCACCACTTCCTTCATCCACTGCAGCGCGATTCGGCCGAGACCTTCGTCGCTCTCGGAGATTTTCAGATGCTGAGTCAGCCGGTACAACAGGCTGATCTCTTCGTAGGTGCTGGCGAGGTGGACGGACAGTTTGTCGGCCTCCTGCTGAAGCTTGGCAGCCTGCCCGGCAGCATCCCATTGGGACACCACCAGTTCGGCAACGCGCCCAAGCAGGCTAACTGGCCAGACTTCTTGCCGCTCGGCCCAGGTGGCCGTCTCCTCGAGCCCCATCCCCAGCGCTCGGGCGGCCGGGGCAAGGTCTTCTGTGGATTCGATTGGCCGGACGACGAACGTGCCGACCGCCACCGCCGGATTCCCTTTGACGTCGGTAATCGGCAGCGCGAGCACCAGCAGCGGGTCCTGGTCGTCGATGAATTCGGGCCGGCCTCGCCGGGCAACCTCCCGACACAACTCCGCCTGCAAGGTCCAGTCTCGAGGCGGTTGGTCGGTGTCGACGTACAGAAGTTCGCCGCTGTCGCCGTTGAAGATCGTCCACTCGGTATCCAACGCCTGCAGCAGAAGTTTCCACTGCTGCTCGTCGAAAACGTCGGGGCGGAACCCGTCGGCGTGACGCGCGCAGGCACGGCCCGCTTCAAACGGCGTCTGGATGGCAAGCAATGTAGATCTGGCAACCGCGTCCATGAATATCCTGACTCAGCCTCGGGTTACACAACGGGCTTCATAAGTAACTGTATGTCACAGTGGGGCGACACGCAAAGAACCGTGTGGCAGATAGGATCGGACGGTAGCGATTGTACCGGTGAAGACGGGGTTGCAGACGAAAGAATCCTTGAACGAGCGTTGAATTTCGTGTATAACGGCATCATGTTATTCGAGGGAAAACGTTTCTGCGTCGAACGGGTCGTTCAGACGACGCCCGACGGGACCGAACACGTGCGGGAAATTGTCCGGCATCCCGGGGCCGCCGTCTTGCTGCCGATCCTTGACGATGGGCGAATCTGCCTGATCGAAAACTACCGCGCGTCGGTCGGTCGATCGCTCATCGAACTGCCGGCCGGCACGTTGGAACCGGGTGAGGACCCGGCGGTCACCGCGCACCGCGAACTGGCTGAAGAGACCGGGTATCGGGCGCAGCGGATGGAGTTGCTGGTTGCTTACTACGCGTCGCCGGGGATCCTCGACGAGCGGATGCATCTCTACCTGGCCACGGGCTTGACGCCCGGGGCTACGGCATTGGAGCCGGGCGAAGATATCCGCCCGCTGCCGACCACCCGGCTCGATGCCCTGGAAATGGCCCGCGACGGCCGCATTCAGGACGCCAAGACCCTGGTTGGGCTGCTCTACTACGAGACGTTTGTCGAGCGCTAACTGCCGAATCCTGCTGTGTTGAGATCGCTCTCGATGCCTCCCCACAGGCCGCCCGACTCGGTGCCGAGCATACTGACCGCTCCAATGGCGACCATCAGGATCAGGGCCAACATCACAGCGTATTCGACGGCCGTAGTCGCGTCTTCATCGCGCAGTATTGCTTTGATCCACTGCATAATTCATCTCGCTTCCGGAGAACGATTCCGGTACGATGGGATACAAAAAGGAGACCGAACGGCCTACCATCTATAGCCTATCTCGCCAGGAGCGTTTGTCAAATCCGGGCGTTTAGAATGACAGCGGTTGCAGACGGTTCCCCCCCTCCGGGTCGAAGCCGGGTGGATCGGTCGATAGTAACGGGGCCTGCCACCGGATGATCCGGCTGGCCGCAGGGTCCGATTCGGCCTTGCCGGCAAATTCGACCTTGCTGCGGACGACCCCGGCAATCGACACCGAGGCGTCGTCCAGCGGCTGTTGTCGGCCGTCGTCGCAGCGCCATGCGGCAATCACGGCCTCGGACGAAACGAGCGACCCTTGCCCGGCCCATAGTACGTTGCGGAGCATCGGCTCGGGTGATTCGACGCCGCCGAGCAGGATCAGCGCCGTGCCACCGCGCGGCACCAACGCACATCCGTCCGTGCGGATCGAAATCTCGCCCGAGGACGAGTCGACTTGCTCGCACGAACATTGCAGCAACGGCCCCGAGTCGCGCAGGGTTACCTGCGAGAGGATCATTCGCGTCGGCTCGTCGGGCCGCGGTGCATGATCCAGCCGGATCAGCGGGCCGTTGCCTAGGTGCAACACGTTGCTCATCTCCACGGTCAGAGCCCCGACCGTTCGGCAATCGACGCCCGCGGCAACGTCCCGCAGCACGCAGTTGCCGAACTGAATCCGGCCGGCCGGTAGCGACAGGGCGGCGTCGGCCGGGTGCGTCCACCGCACGGCCGCCGGCAACGGCGAAGACGTCTCGGCCGAGCGGAACGTGCAGCCGCGGAACTCGGCCCGCCCGGCTGTGAGGTGGACGATGGCCCGCTCGGCAGGCGGCGTTTCCTCCGAATCCGACCGGCCATCGCTGGAAGAATCGCAGGCAGAATCGAAGACGAAATCGATGTTCTCGAACCGCACGTCCTCGACGTCGACGGTCAGACCCGCCCGGGGCACCATGACGACCGGTCGCTTACCTGGGGAGCCGCAAACCCGTTGCCCCGCCTGCAAGTCGAGCGATGCGACTCGAAGCGGACCGTCCGAGGCGAGCACCAGATCCTCCGCGAGATGCCCATCGGGTTCCGAGACGGGTGGGTCGACTGGTTTTGGCGGCGACCAGGGCTCTTCGTACGCCGCCGCAACGACGGGGTTGTCCATAGCGGCTGCAACGCGATCCGGCCCGGCGGAGTTGGTGTCGCGTTGCCCGATCACGCCTTGCACCGGGGCTATTTCCGAGTGTCCGCTGGCGACGTTTGGGCTAGAAAGACTGTCGCGGACCACCGGCCAGAGCACGGCAGCGGCGATCAGACAACCGGCAGCCGCAGTCGAGCAGAGCGGTTTCCGCCACGAGACCCGGGGGTTGCGTATCGACGCGGGCCACCGTGTCGCCGGTCGCGAGGCCCGAACGGCACAGCGGGCGACGGCCAGAGCTGCGCCACGCGTCGGCGGGCCCAGCATGGCAGCCAGTCGGGCGATCGACTCGGGCCGAGCGGCCGGCTGCCGCGATAGACACGCTTCGACGGCCCGGGCCAACTCCGCAGGCACGTCGGGGGCCAACTGTCGCAGGTCGAACACCTTGGCCATCTGGCCGGCGCGGAGCTTCGCCAGGGCGTCTCCGCCCGACAAGGGCGGACGACCGCAGAGTAGATGCCACCACACGCACCCGCACGCGTAGACGTCCGTCGCCACCGTCGGCGGCGTGCCGTCGACGATCCGCTCCGGCGCCAGATAATCGTAAGCTCCCGGCAGCAGATCGGTGTGGGCGTAGCCTTCCTCCGGGCGAAGGATTCCACGGACCCCCGGCTCGAGCAGGACCACGCCGCCGGCATCGGTCAGCAGCAGTGCCGACGCTGCGACGTCGCCGTGGCACAGGCCCGTCTGTTCCATCTCGACGAGCCCGACGAGCATCGCCCGGGCGATCTCCAGCACGATCTGCGAGGGAAAGCGGCCGTTGTGGATCAGCCACTCGATGGCCGTGCGTCCCTCGATCCAATCGGAGCGAACCCAAATTCGCTGGCCGTCGAGCCCGGCTTCGGTCACCGGGGCAAGGTGTTGCGAGGTCAGTTGCCCGGTCGTCGTAGCGAGCGACTGGAGCCGCTCGACGATCTGCTCGGGCGGTCCGCTGGAGTATTGGGCCACGGCCAGTCGGACCGGTTCGTCGGTGTCGCAATGCCGGGCCTGATAGCAGTGCAGATAGGCGGGCCCCGGCAGCGACCCACAAAGCACGTAGGGCCCCACGCGCAACAAGTCACCCCGGCCGGCGTTGAGCTCGGCCGCCTGGAAAGGCGTAAGCACCCGGGCCTGGGCCAAGGCGTCGACCCAGACCGACTCGAACCGCGGCAGATCTCTTGCCAACCGCCGCACCCGAGGAGCCACCGCAGCCACCTGCCCAGCCGTGGCCAGTCCGAGGTGTTCCAGCAGTGTCGTAAGCTGTGGCGGCGGCGAATCCCGCATCGTTTCGTCCGTGAAACCGGGTGGTCTAGGGGCGGCATTGTCGTTGCGGGGGGCCTCGGGTGCAATAGGGAAAGTATGGCCTGGTTCAAGTCGCGGTAACACTCTCCTGGCTACGATTGATCGTGAGCATGAATCCCGCCGACTTGCCCGGCGGATCGTTCGGCTTTTCGATACGATGCCGCAAACGCAACTCATCAATGTGCCGCAAGTATTGTGGTAACCACGACTTACAACGCTTGCCGTCCGGCGAACTGACGCTGCGGTGTTTGTCCCCCCAAATTGGCCTGGAGCCGCCGGGCGTCTTTCGTTACGCTGCGCCGGTTACTCGACACTGCGGAGCCACGGAGACAGTCATGCCGAGAGTGATCCTGAGCCTGTTGCTGCTGGCAGCGATTGTCGGCGGGGGCTACGTCTACATGTACTACGACGTTCGCGTACAGCGGGACGAGCAGGGTAGCATCCAGCACGTGACGCTCTCGCTCAAAGGGACCGAGCCGATCGATCCGGCGACTGTCAACGCCCCGCAGCCGCCGATCCGCATTGCCACGTTCAACCTTGCCGGACTCGACGAGCGGAAACTGGCTAAACCAAAGGTGGGGGCCGTGCTGGCCCGGATGCTCTGCCAGTTCGACGTCGTGGCCGTGCAGAACATCCACGCTAGAAACCGAGGTGTGCTGCTGGAGTTGGTGCGGCAGATCAACGCCACCGGCGCGAAATTCAACTTCGCCGTCGCCCCGGAGGTGGAACGTAGCGAGGCCGAGATGTATAGCGCGTTCCTGTTCAATCAGGCTCGCATCGAGGTCGACGTCAGCCAGGGCTCGACCGCCTATTCGGTCAACAGCCCCTCGGGAGAACTCCGCTACAAGCCGTTGGTTGCCCTGTTCCGAGCGGCAGGGCCGGGCGACGAGCAGGCCTTCACCTTCGTGCTGGTCAACGTCCACACGGATCCGGACAAGGCGGCGACCGAGTTGGCCCTGCTGGACGACCTCTATCGGGCGATCCGCAGTTCTCATCCGGGCGAAGATGACGTCATCATCCTGGGTGATTTCGGGGCCTCCGACGGCGACCGGCTCGTCACGGATATGGTGCCCGACACCGTGTCCGCCATCGCCGACACGCCGACCACGCTGCGTGGCACCCGGCCAGTCGACAACATCGTTTTCAACCGCCGGGCGACGACGGAGTTTACCGGTCGTTCGGAAGTTTTCGATCTCAGGCGGACTTTCGATCTGGAAGTCCGCGAGGCGCTGGAGGTCTCGGACCACCTTCTAGTGTGGGCCGAGTTTAGCTCTTATGAGGGGGGGCAAGCCGGCCATGTGAGCCAAGGTTTCGCGCCCACGACCAGAAAATAGCTCTTCGGAGTTACTCTAAGACCCCTCCGCAGTGCCGCATTCACCCGGTTTCTTGCCGAGATGGATAGAAAAACCGAGCCGGTTTTAGTAAAATAGTAGGCACTCTTACTGTGATCACAGTTTTGAATTCTCGATGGGGACCAGCCATGAATCGCTTGTATGACCAATCGGAAGAGCTTGATGGCAGCGGCATCTTCGATCC
This sequence comes from Candidatus Nealsoniibacteriota bacterium, assembly GCA_013202865.1. Taxonomy (GTDB): domain Bacteria; phylum Planctomycetota; class Planctomycetia; order Pirellulales; family Thermoguttaceae; genus JABMRB01. The sequence goes on from JABMRB010000637.1 coordinate 6,236, forward strand.
ACTTTCTGTGCAGCGAAGTGCCCCGTTGGAAGATGAAGAGGCGGCGTTGGTCGAGGCGCTCTGCCACGCGGCGACGCCCGGTCCGCTGGTGGTCGACGACGAGACCCCGGGCGACGGGGCGGTGGTCGTCAGCCTGCCGGACGGTCGGCTGATCGTCAGCCTATCCGCCACGGCGGAACACGCCCGAGGCGAGGCGGTGGCCCATGCCAACGCCGAGCTGATCTGCAAGGCCCGATACCTGCTACTGCGGCTGTTGCGCGACCGCCAGCAGTGGAAGGAGGAGCGGGAGTTCCTGCTCGAGCGGATCCGCACGCTGGAGACCGCCCTGGGGACCGACGAAGACTCGTTGGGAGAGCGGCGTTGGAACCCGGCCGCGGGCGTTGCTACCTACCCCCGCTAGTAGCCCGTTGAATAAGTCACCTTGCCTTCGCGTGGCTAGGGCACGGGTACGCATTGCATGACCCTTACCGACCGTTTTTCCGATGCGTTGGTCTACGCCGCTGCGTTGCACGCCGCGCAAGGCCGCAAGGTCTCCGGCGAGCCGTATCTGGCCCATCTGCTGGCGGTCGCTTCGCTGGTGCTGGAGCACGGCGGCGACGAAGACGAGGCGATTGCCGCGCTGTTGCACGACGCGATCGAAGACCAGGGGGGAAAGGCGGCCGCCGAGCAGGTTCTTCTCCGGTTCGGACCCCGAGTGGCCGAGATCGTCGAGGGCTGCACCGACGCCCACACCCAGCCGAAGCCCCCGTGGCGGCAACGCAAGGAGGCCTTCATTGCGCGGTTGCCCCGCGCGTCGCGTTCGGTCCGTCTGGTGGCGGCTGCCGACAAGCTGCACAACGTCCGATCGTTGTTGCGCGACTATCGCTTGCATGGCGAGTCGCTCTGGGATCATTTTCGCGGCGGCCGCGACGGCACGTTATGGTACCATCGTTGCGTAACCGACGTGCTGAAGCAGGCCGGCAGCACGGCGTTGATCGAAGAGCTCGATCGGGCAGTTTCGCAACTCGAGCGACTGGTCGGCGCCGAGCAATAACGCCGCCCGTTGAAAAGCCCGTCGATTGCATCGACGGGATCTGCCCCTCCCTTTCTCCCCCCCGAACGCAGTCGGGGGGCGTTGGTGCGGTGGGATTCTGTACGTGTACATCGGTATCGACGAGTGGCCCAAAACTGCGCCTTGAAATCGCCCCCCGGCGTGTGATATAGTCACGCCTGAACGCGAGGTATCCGAGGACTCCTACCAAATCGAGTATCCAAAGAGCCCGTTGCGGAGTGATTCTCCGCGACGGGCTATTTGTTTGCGCGGGGATCGACACTTATGATCGCACCACGGGTCGTTGACGAAGTCGGGCGCTTGTTGGCTGCGGGGGAACTGAGCCAACGCAAGATCGCCGTTGTGTTGGGAATCAGCCGGGGCACGGTCACGGGCATCGCCTTGGGCCGCCGGCCCGACTACGAGGCCATGCGGCGCGCCCGGGCAGAAGAAGAAACGACACCGCCGGCCGGTCCGTCGCGGCGGTGTCCCGGCTGCGGCGGCATGGTCGCAACGCCTTGCCGCGCATGCGCCACCCGGGCCGCGGCGGGCAGCGTGCCGGGGTTCCTCACGCTAGGCAACCGGCTCAGCTACAACGAGCCGCTCGCCCTGGAACTGCGCGGGAAGCATCGCCGCCGCTACGAGGAAGTTCGTGCGGCTCGGCTGGCAACCGAGCCCGAAGCGGACCCGACGGACTTCGTCGACACACCGCAACCGGACGACGACGATCTCGTACTCGAGCCGGCCCAGCTTTGGGACGCCCTGGACTACGACGACGAGCAACCGGTGCCGGAGTTGGAAGACTGGGTAGCGGTCGACGATTGAGGTTCGTAGTGACCCGATTCATCGGGTCCAGATTGCCGCTTGCGGCTTCGCAGTCTCTCGCACGACGTTGCGAAGCCGCAAGCGGCCACAGGCGGTGGGCACAGTGTTGCCCAGTTTTGAAGCAGACCAAGACCGACCGCATGAATGCGGTCACTACATACCCGGAGAACTTCCCATGAAACGTTTGAGACCAAACCCATTTGCCCACCGGCTGCTGGCGGCCGCCGCGATCCTGCCGCTGATGCTTGGGGTTGCCCGGGCGTCGCTGGAAGATTGCATTGACGCAACCTGCCGAATCACCCACGACGACGGCGGGCGCGGAACGGGATGCGTCTTCGAGCGGTCGCAGGGCTACGTCTACGTGTTGACCGCGGCCCACGTGGTCGGCGATAGCCGGCAAGTGCGTTGCGAGTTCTGGCGAGACGGCCACCCGTCGCAGCCGTTGCCGGCCGCCGTGGTCGCCCGATCGCCCGCCGCCGACGCCGCGGTGGTGACGTTGCCCGAGTCGCTCTTTGCGGGCGTATTGCCGAAGGTGATCCCCGTTGCGCCGCGTGGCTACGTCATCGCGCCGGGCCAGACGCTCACGTCGGTCGGCTGCGCGAACGGGTCCTGGTCGACCGGCTGGAAGGGCCACGCGTTGGGCTATCGGGACCGCGACCTGCACTTCGTCCCCACACCGGCCAACGGCCGCAGCGGCTCGGCCGTATTCGACGCCCGCGGCGAGCAGATCGTGGGCTTGTTGCGCGCCCGCACTGGCGACGACTCGGAAGGGATCGCGACGTCGGTGCAGATGCTCTACAAGGTGTTCGGAAATGCCGAAGCACGAATGAAGAATGACGAAGGCACATTGGCGCAATGTCCCGGCGGCACGTGCCCCTCGCCGTGGCGGCTGTCGCCGTATCGAGAGCGGCAAGACCAGCAAGACGACTGGCAGAACAATCAAATCGGGCGAATCCAACAGGTTTGGCCGACGTTGCCCGGCGCGACTGCGGGACAGGTCGACTTAGGGCCAACCAACCGGCGGCTCGACGGGCTGACCGACAAGATCGACGTGCTCGTCGAGGAGCTTCGCCGGGTGCCGCCCGTACCGATCGCACCGCCGTTGCCGTCACCGGTTGACCGTGCAGCGATCCGGGCGACCGAGGAGGCGTCGCAGGAGGCCGTCGCCGAAGTAAAGCAAGAATCGAGCAAGCTCCGCGAGGCGATCGGCGCGTTGATCGGCGACCGGGAAACGCTCCAGCAACGATTCGAGACGCGGCTGGCAAAGGTCAAGGAAGAGTTGGGCGAAGACGCGGGCCGTCGTGACGTCGCCCGGGCTTACGCGAAAGACTTAGTGCAGGAGAAGCTAAGCGACGGGAAGCTGGGGCTAACCGGCGGCAAGATCATCGGCGGGGCGTTGGGGCTCTCCGGACCGCTGGCGTTGGGAATCGGCGTCGGATTGTGGTTTCTATCACGGCGGATCGGCTCGAAGGTCGAAAGCGGCGATCCGCTGCTGGTGCAACGCCTCTTCGACCGGGTGACCGACCGGCTCGACGATCTGCGCGACCGTGTCCGCAACGAGCCGCCGGCCAAGAATACGTAACATGTAGGGTGCGTGCAACGCACCGTCTCCAAGAGATCGTGGTGCGTTGCACGCACCCTACGGATCGCACCAAGAACGAGGGACTGACGCATGAGCGTTCAGGCATGGGGAATTGTGATCGGGGTGGCTACTTCGGCGTTGTTGGCGTTGGGGCCGTGGATGTTCATGGTCCACGCCAAGCTGGCGGTGATTGCCGCGCGGCTGGCCGACCTGGGTGAGAAGGTCGAGAAGTCGGCCGAGTCGCACGGCGAGTTGTGGTCGCGCTACGCACACCACGAAACGAGATTGGAAACGCACGACGTGCAGTTCGCGCACATCGCCGAGCGTTTGCAGGAGATGTAAACTATGCAAATCCGCGATCGCATCAAGGAACTACGCCGGGTGAAAGCCAGCCAACTGCGGCCGCATCCGCAGAACTGGCGGACGCATCCTAAGACACAACAAGACGCCTTGCGGGGCGTGCTGGCCGAGGTCGGCTATGCCGACGCGCTGCTGGCCCGCGAGTTGCCCGACGGAACGTTGGAGTTGATCGACGGTCATCTCCGTGCAGAGACCACGCCGGAGATGGACGTGCCCGTGCTGATCGTCGACCTGGACGACGCCGAGGCGGCCAAGCTGCTGGCGTTGCACGATCCGCTGGCCGGCTTGGCCGAGACCGACCGCGACGTACTCGGCGAGTTGTTGTCCGGCATGGAGACGGAAAACGAATCCATTCAGAAAATGCTAGACGACATGCTCGCCGAGCCCGAGCTACAACTAGACGATCCGCCGATCGCCGGCCCACCGCCGGAAGTCGACGTACCCGAAGCCTATCAAGTCGTGATCGACTGCGGCGACGAGACCCAGCAGCAGACCGTGTACGAGCGGATGACCGCGGAGGGACATCGGTGCCGGTTGTTAACATTGTAGAAATGGCGGGGGAAATGACGAAGCACGAATGACGAATGACGAAACTCTGATTCCGTGTCTCTTACTTCGTCATTCGTCATTCGTGCTTCGTCATTCCCC
>JABMRB010000638.1 GCA_013202865.1 Candidatus Nealsoniibacteriota bacterium
CGGCAGGTCCGTGTATTCCCATCGCAAGTAGAGCACGCGTCCGTTGGCCAGTACCGTCGGGCACCAGTTGTGCTCCTGGTCGACCGTCAGTTGTCGAATCGACCCGTCCTGGTTGAGAAGATAGGTGTTCGTTACATGGGAGCCGCCGTAAACGCACGGCACGCCGATAAACGTGGCCGTCGACGTGAAGAGGATTCGCCCCTTTTCTCCGGGCAATACGGGTAGATAACAGGCATCGTAGTTGTCCACGTCCGGCTGGTCGATCAACGTTATCTCGTGCAGGTTCGATCCGTCGGCGTTCATTTCAAAGACTTGCCATCTACCGTTCGCACCGGGCATCGAAAAGAGCATCTTCTCGGCGTCGAAGTGCAAGTCGACGTCGCCGATGAACTTGCCTCCGTCGGGCTCGAACAGTGTGGTCACCTTCCCCTGGGGACTAACCGGCGATAGCACGGCAAGTTGATTGTCGTAGCCGGCCGTCGGCAGACTCGAATTGCTTTGCCAGTTGGCGGGCAACCCCATGCGCCCGGCACCGCGCCGGACCAATAGGAGGCGGTCGAAGTCCACTAGCGGATTGGCCAAGAGGGCCGTTTGCTTGAGCTGATCGAATTGGGCCTTGATCGCGTCGAGTTGCGCGACGACGTCTTGGTCCAGCCCCTGATCCGGCTGCCTTCCATCGCGCGAGAGGGCATCGTGCGCCTTCTTCAGCGTCTGCAATTGCCCTCGGTACGCTCGAGCTTCCGGATAATCGGCCCCGAACGTCTTACTTAGATTGTCGATTGCCAACGCCAACGATCGCCATTGGCCCGACGGAACTCCCGGTTTCGGTGGTGCCACTCCCGGGGTGGTGTGAAGGACAACCTTCTCCCAGCGTTGGGCATCGGCCAGATAAGACAAGATGTTTCCGGTCAACCGTTCGAGGGTCATGCGGTGGCTGTTCGACGCGTCGGCGTAATGGGGCAACCGCCAGCCCATGGCGATGATTCGCCCTTTGCTCAGTTCGTATTCGACCAGGGGGTTCTCCGAGGAAGCGTTGGCACGGGCCAATAGCATCCCTTTGCTGGGGCCGCCCACACCATGGAAGTCGGCAAAGGCCGGGTACCCGCGATCGGTTACATGGACGACCGAGCTGCCGCTAAAGATGCCCTGGAAGTCGATTCCCCCGAAGACGGGATGCTCGGTCTCGACCGGGATAAGGGATGCCTGGTAGGCGTCCTGACCGCCGTCGGAGACACGGGGCCGTATCGGCTCGATTCCCAGATCGTGAACCATCGCCAGCGCGGCTCCCGAGAGGAAAAGTCCGCCACCGCCGCCGACGTAGTCTTTCAGTGCCTCGATCGCCGCCGCGTCGTGGATGTTTGTTCGCCCGGCGGAATCACCCTGGTGATACCAAAGCACGTCGAACTGCGCCAACGCGGCTTCCCGCCCGGCCGGATCTTGAAACTTGCCGTCGGGACCGACTGCAATCGGCGTGGCCTTGGTGAGCTTGCCGGCCAACGCACCGGCCGCCTTGGCCTCGGGTCCCCAGTCATCGAGTGATGCGTGTGGAACCAGAAATCCACACGTTGCATCGTTCCTTACTTCTTCCGCGAAGCCACTGGTTGACAGAGCCGGCAACACCAAGAGACTCCACAAGGCAGCGCGCATCATCGCGACGTCCTCCTTCAATGAATAAGGGGGGGGAAGGCTCAGCTTAGGCAGAACGTCCATTATCCATCATTTTCCTCTTGCCGTCAATGAAGAAGCAATTAGCCGTCGACAATGATCTTCTCGCATTGAGCACAGCGGTACCCGGTCACGCCTGGCCAAGACAGCCATCCCTTTTCACCCAGCAGTGTCATGGGACCTTATTTTCTTCAGCCCAGGCAATAAGCATTTCAATCACCCTGCCTAGCACCCCTGCCGAACCACGAAATGTTCCCGAGCCTCGCGGCTTACCGTCGATGCTGTACCATTCGTAGAACCCATTGTTCTTCTGGACTCGTTCGATCATCGGCAATAGCTCGCGATATGCCTCCTCGACAAACCCATCTCTTATCAACGCCTGGATCATGCGGCCGCCAAACCACGTCCAGTCGCCGCCGTTCTGATAGGAGTACGGGCCCATGGCGGGATTCTTGAAGAATCCCTTCGGATAAGGTGGGTAGACCGTAAGTCCAATGGTTGGTGCCCCAGCCTCCTTGACGTTGTCAACCATTTTGGCGAGCGATACGGTGATTTCCTCCCGCGACAGCACACCTGCTTGGATGGCGACGGCCGTGCCGCCGTGGTAATAGACTTCGTTCTCCTCGAAATCTTTCGGGAACGGCGAACCGGCAAGATAGACATGGGGGATGAACTTCTGGTTCTTCTTATCCCACAGGTGATTGCGGATATTCCTCTTGATGTCCTGATGCACTCCGGTCCAACGAGCCGTTGCCTTCTGATCGTTTTGGATGAAGGACAAGTAGTTCGATACGGCAATCAGAAACATGGCGTTGTCGTAGATGTCGATGGCCCGATGGCTGCTTTCATCGAGGACAACGCCCCACTGATGCTCGGGCTGAACATCGCCCCAATCCGAAGTCGTTGCCCCCCAAAGCAGACCGTATTTCTCTGAGTAGCGTTCTTTCAGGAGGAATTCCAGGGCAAGCTCCATCCTCCGTGAGACCGTGTGCCCGTCTACTACAGCCTGTAGGATGCTGCGGTCTCCGGCAACCTGGATATACGTGTAGACGGCTTAATCAGTGAACTCTCCTGGTCAGTTTCGACGGTATTCTTGTGACCGAGGAAGTCGGGAACGCCCGGCTTCTTGACGTACTGGTAGTTGACGTTTGCCTTGGCCGCCGGGATATAGCCGTCGATGATATTGCCATCCTCACCCTGAAATCGGAAGAACATCAACAGGTTCTTTCTGACTTCGGCCGGATCGTACACTTTACAGGACAGTTCAATGA
>JABMRB010000639.1 GCA_013202865.1 Candidatus Nealsoniibacteriota bacterium
AAGGCCAACTTCCGCGAAGGCCTCAGCGTGCTGGAGTATTTCAGTTCGACCCACGGTGCCCGGAAAGGTCTGGCCGACACGGCATTGAAAACGGCCGACTCGGGTTACCTCACGCGAAAACTGGCCGACGTCGCCCAGAACGTGGTCGTCACGATGCACGACTGCGGTACGACCCAGGGGCTGACCAAGGGCGTTATCTACCGCGGCGAAAAGGTCGAGGTGAGCCTGGCCGACTCGATCCGCGGACGCGTCAGCCGTGCCAACATCGTCAACCCAATCACCGACGAAGTGGTCGTACGTGAAAACGATCTGATTACCGCCGACGTCGCCCGAAACATCGAAGAGATGGGCCTGGAAAAGATCCAGGTTCGCAGCCCGATGACCTGCGACGCGTCACTGGGAGTCTGTGCGCTCTGCTACGGTATGGACCTCTCCAGCGGCGGGCTGGCGGAAGAGGGCCTCGCTGTGGGGATCATCGGCGCCCAGAGCATCGGCGAGCCCGGTACCCAATTGACGATGCGGACGTTCCACATCGGCGGTACCGCAGCCCGGGACGTCGAAGAGAGCGAAATCAAGGCCAAGAAGGCCGGCAAGGTCGAATTCACGCGGATGAAGATCGTCCGCAACGACGAAGGCCTGCAGGTCGTTCTCACCCGCAACGGCGAGCTCCTGATCCTCGACCCCAAGGGCCGCGAACTGGAGAAATACGAGATTCCTGCCGGTGCTAACCTGATGGTCGAGGAAGGTGCGGAGGTTGCTGTCGGCGGCGTGCTCTGCCAATGGGACCCGCACAGTATCCCCATCCTGGCGGAGGTCGGCGGAAAGGTCCGCTTCGAGGACGTCATCGACGGCGAAACCATGCGGGTCGAGAAAGACCCCAGCGGTCACACCCGGCAAATGGTGATGGAACACAAGGGCGACCTGCACCCGCAGATCGTGCTGGAAGACGCCAGCGGAAAGATCCTCGACTTCTACTACCTACCCGAAAAAGCATACATCGAGTGCGAGGAAGGCAAACAGATTTCGGCCGGAACGCTGCTGGCAAAAACGCCACGCGAAGTTTCCGGAACCCAGGACATCACCGGCGGTCTGCCGCGGGTGACGGAGATCTTCGAGGCCCGAAAACCCAAGGACCCGGCCGTGATCGCGGAGATCGACGGAACGGTCGAACTGTTGGGTGAAAAACGCCGTGGCAAGCGGACCATCGTCGTCCGTAGCGAGGCCGGCATCGAACGCGAGCACCTCGTCTCTCACGGCAAGCACCTCCGCGTCCACGCCGGCAACTTCGTCCGCGCCGGTGAAGCCCTGGTCGACGGTCCGCTGGTGCCGCATGATATCCTCCGAATCTCCGGCGAAGAGGCCGTCCAGCAGTACCTTACCCGGGAAATCCAGAACGTCTATCGAAGCCAGCGCGTGGAGATTAACGACAAGCACATCGAGATCATCGTCTCCCAGATGCTCCGCAAGCTGCTCGTCGAGACGATCGGCGACACGGGCCTGTTGCCCGGGTCGATGATGGATAAATTCGATTTCCGCAAGGTGAACGACGAGTTGTCCAACTGCCTGAAGATTACGGAAAAGGGCGATAGCGACTTCGATGAGGGCGCGATCGTGCCGATCGAGACCCTCGAACAGGTCAACGCCCAGATTGAGGCCCTTGGCGGTACGCCGGCCGAGGGCGGCAAACCGACGGCGGCCACCGCGTCGACGCAGTTATTGGGGATCACCAAGGCGGCCGTGCAGAGTTCCAGCTTCATCTCGGCCGCCAGTTTCCAGGAGACCACCAAGGTGCTCACCGAAGCGGCCCTGGCCGGCAAGGTCGACCCGCTGGTCGGGCTGAAGGAGAACGTCATTCTCGGGCACCTGGTTCCCGCGGGAACCGGTTTCCGCACCTACCAGGACAGCGAAGTCCGCATCCGCCGCGAGGCGTTGGACGAGTTGGCCGAGAAGAAGGGGAACGTTCTTTCGACGCACTTCCCGCTGTTGGACGGACCGGTCGAGGAACCAGCCCCTGCCGAGGTCGCCAGCGATGGCAACGTCGAGGAGCCGACCGACGCAACTCCCGCCGAGCCTGCCGCTGCTGTCGAACCCACAGAAACCATCAAATCGACCCTATCGGCCCCCAGTCCACTGGATGGGCTGTTTGGTGCCCCCCCGCAACCACCAGCCGACGAATAGCCCCGAATTCACCCGTTTAGCGGTCTGCCGGCGCGGCGACCCAATACCCCCTTGACCGTCGAGCTATTTTTGTCAGAATAGAGGGTTCTCCAGAACCGATCGACAATACACTACCCGATCCGAGATACCCGATGCCCACGATCAACCAATTGGTCCGCAAGAGGCGAAGAACGCCTCGCAAGTTCAGCAAGGCGCCCGTATTGGACCGTTGCCCACAGAAACGGGGGGTATGTCTGCAAGTTAAGACGATGACCCCTAAGAAGCCGAACTCGGCCCTGCGGAAGATCACCCGCGTGAGGCTTTCCAACGGCAAAGAGGTCACCGTCTACATCCCCGGCGAGGGACACACGTTGCAGGAGCACTCGATCGTGCTGGTCCGCGGCGGGCGAATCCGCGACTTGCCGGGCGTCCGCTACCAGGTGATCCGCGGGGCCTTGGATACGTTGGGAGTCGAGGATCGCAAGCAGTCCCGCAGCCGATACGGTGCGAAGAAGTCGTCGTAACGTTGAACTAATAGGAAGATTACTTAGTCATGGGCCGAATTACCGCCAGTAGGAAACAGCTTGTCGGCGATCCCAAGCACGGGTCGTTGTTGGCCAGCAAGTTCATCAACTGCATGATGTGGGACGGCAAGAAGTCCGTCACGCAGGCCGTCTTTTATCGCGCGTTGGACGAGATCGGCAAGAAGATCACCGACGCCGAGCCGATCGAGGTCTTCACGCAGGCGGTCGAGAACGTCAAGCCGAACATCGAGGTCCGAAGCAAGCGGGTCGGCGGTGCCTCCTACCAGGTTCCGATGCAGGTGAACAAGATCCGGCAGCAGTCGTTGGCGATCCGCTGGTTGCTGATGGCTTGCCGCGAGAAGAAGGGTCGCCCGATGCACGAGAAGCTGGCCCACGAACTGCTAGCCGCCTACAACCGCGAAGGGACCGCGATGACCCGGCGCGAGAACGTCCACCGGATGGCTGAAGCCAACAAGGCCTTCGCCCACTTCGCCTGGTAAGAATTATGTTTCGAGTTCGCCGCTCCGGTCCCCCCCTGCCGGTGCGGCGTTCTCTTGCGCTGAGGAGTTGTCGGTTTTCAGTTGACAGTTCAAGCAACTCCCGATGCGACACTTGTCACCGGCTGATGAACTGAGCACTGAACACTGACGACTGAAAACTGACAACTACACCATGTCCGCCGACCTCGAGAATCTCCGTAACTTCGGCGTCATCGCCCATATCGACGCCGGCAAAACGACGGTCACCGAGCGGATGTTGTTCTATTCGGGACAGAAACACCGGGTCGGCAGTGTCGACAAAGGCACGACCGAAACCGACTTCGACCCGGAGGAGCAGAATCGCGGCATCACGATCTACTCGGCCGCGGTCAGCTTCCCCTGGAAAGACGTCACGATCAACCTGATCGACACGCCCGGGCACGTCGATTTCACGGCCGAGGTGGAACGTTCATTACGGGTGCTCGATGGCGGCGTGGTGGTCTTCAGCGCCCGGGAAGGCGTCGAGGCCCAGAGCGAGACGGTCTGGCATCAGGCCGACAAGTACCACGTGCCGCGTCTGGCGTTCATCAACAAGATGGACCGCGAGGGGGCCGATTTCTACGAGACGCTTGACGAAATCCGCGAACGCCTCAATGTCACCGCGATTCCCGTGAACCTCCCGCTGGGCGCAGGCCCGACTCATCTCAACGACGCCTTCCGCGGTGTGATCGATCTGATCGAAATGAAGCTGCTGAGCTTCACGGGCGACCATGGGACCGAGATCGTCGTCGGGGAGATTCCCGAAGAGTCTCGCGAGGAGGCCGAGGTCTGGCGCGATGAGATGCTCGAAAAGCTCTCCGAATTCGACGACGAACTGCTCGAACTCGTGCTGGACGACCAGCCGGTGCCCGAAGATCTGATCCGCTCCGTCATCCGTCGCGCCACGCTAAAGCAGGGCGATGAGAAGATCGTGCCCGTGCTGTGCGGGTCGGCGTTGGGCGGAATCGGGGTCCAGCCGATCCTCGACGCCGTGGCCGCCTACCTGCCCAGCCCGGTCGACATGCCGCCGGTCGAGGGGCTCGATCCTAAAAAGAAGGGCGATGTGGTGATCCGCCGCAAACCCGATCTATCCGAGCCCTTCTGCGGCCTGCTCTTCAAGATCGTGGCCGATCGGCACGGCGACCTGCACTACGTCCGCGTCTACTCGGGCGAGTTGAAGTCCAACAGCCGCGTCTACAACCCCGGCAAGGACAAGAAGGAAAACGTCCCGCAAATCTGGCGGATCCAGAGCGACCACCGCAAACAGGTCGACCGGGCCACTGTCGGCGACATCATCGGCATCGTCGGGTTGCACCACTCGATCACCGGCGACACGCTCTGCCACCCACAGCACCCGATCGTACTGGAGTCGATCACGTTTCCCGAGACGGTCATCTCCATGGCGATCGAGCCGGAAACGACCACCGAGCGAAAGAAGCTGGCCGGCGTGCTCGACATGCTCCGTCGTCAGGACCCCACATTCCAGGCCATCGAGAGTGAAGAAACCGGCCAAACACTCATCAGCGGCATGGGCGAACTGCACCTCGAGGTCATCAAGCACCGGCTGCTGCGGGATTACAACCTCGACGTCAAGGTCCACAACCCGCGGGTGAGCTACCGCGAGACGATCCAGCGGGCGGTCGAAGTGACCGGGCAGTGCCACCGCACGATGGCCGGGCGGCAGCTCTCGGCGTCGGTGACGATCCGCATGGAGCCACGGCCCGACGGCCCGTCGCGGGTCCAGGCGATCCCCGCCTGCGGCGACGCGTTGCCACCGGAGTTCCTCACCCCGGCCTTGGAGACACTCAGCGATCACGGCGAGGGAACCGGGCTGCTGGGATTCCCCTTGATGCACGTGCGGATCAGCGTGCTCGGCGGCAAGGTTCACGAGACCGAATCCAACGACATGGCCTTCCGCATGGCCGCGGGCGACGCCTTCGAGAAAGGCCTGCGTGAGGCGGGCATGGTGCTCCTGGAACCGATCATGCATCTCGAGGTGACCACGCCGGAAGAGAGCCTCGGCGAGATCGTCAGCGACTTGCAGCAGCGTCGGGCGAT
>JABMRB010000010.1 GCA_013202865.1 Candidatus Nealsoniibacteriota bacterium
ATTCCATTGCTTGAAGAAACGACGTATTTCCCGGGAAATCAATTAATTCACAAACTCTCACTGCTCATAGCTCATAGCTCATAGCGCAAAGCTAAAAGCTCAAAGCTCAAAGCCAAATCGGGAAGTAGTCCCTCAGAAGAAGTAACGCTTGGCTGCCGCTTGGCCGGTGCGGTCCATGGGGCGGACGTCGCGGATGTTGACCTTAGGACGGGGCCACTGGAGCGAAACCATCTGAGACGTCACAAACGACTCCGTATTGCCCGCCTCGTCCTTGACGTCCAGCCGAAGGTAGACCCGCTCTGGCACCCGGCGGTCGACCCGCCATGTGTAATTACCCGTGTTTTCCAGGCCGGCGGCCAGCGTGGTCCATGGCCCGGCCGTGCCGGTGCCGAATGAGAGCGTGACCGGGCGGGCGGCCAGCGTCCGGTCCTCGGCCTGCCAGGTGACCACCAGGCGGTCGGCTTGTGGGCCGTATCCTTGCCGGGCCGACGTGATTCGGGCGGTCGGCTTAGTCCAATCGACGCCGACGAGGACCTCGGGCAACTCGCCGCTCTGCGGGGCGCGATCGGCCGTGCCGCCGGCAGCGCCGCCGGCAGCGCGAGTCATCCGATAGCCGTACGTTCCTTCCTGGTCCACCCTGACCACGACGGGGCTGTAGTTATCGTCGTCGGTGGCGGCTTTCTGCCAGGTTTGCCCTCCGTCGCAGGTACCCCAGACGGTCACCGGGCCGGCTTCCCATGCCGTCGACCGATCGACGTCGTAGATCAACTCAAACGACTGCGAGTTGACCATTCGCGGCCGCTCGCCGGCACCGCGATCCTGCCCGGCCGAGGCGTCCGCCGCCAGCGGCCTCTGTTCGGCGCCGTAGTTGCCCGTGTTAGATGCCCCAGTGCCGTAGTTCCCAGTGTCGGATACCCCAGTGCCGTAGTTCCCAGTGTCGGATACCCCAGTGCCGTAGTTCCCAGTGCCGGCCGGGGCGGTACCGGATGGGCCGGTGCCGGACAGACCGGTAGCATCGCTGCCCGGCGGGACGTATTGACTGCCGATCGGTGGATAGTATTTGTTGGCCGTCGTGCCCGACGGCGGATCGGACGCGGGGCCGCCGTACTGCTGTTGGTCGCCATAGTGCCCGTCCTGTGGGCCACTCCAAGGCGTGTCGGGCGTAGCTGCTGCTCCTTGATCGCCCGCCAAGGGACGGCTGGACTGGCGGTCGCTAGGCCAGGTTCTGGAAGGCTCGGTGCTGCCGGGTCGCCAGACGGGGGCGTCGTTGCCGGCGACCTGTGGCGGCTGCCGGTCGGTCCGATTTGGCGGCCGAAACGCGGTATCCTGTTTGGGCCGTACGCGTGCGTGGCTGCGTGCCGGATGGCCGGCCATGTCGCAAACCTCGGCACGGACGTGAATTTCCTCGGTTCCCGCCGCCGGCCACCAGGTGACGTCGCCGGCGAGCACATTGCCGGCGGTCGTCGTGCCCGGTCGATTCACCGCCACCGCTCGCCACGGCCCGCCGGCACTTGGCCCGTAGCTTATCTGCAGGCTGTCGAGCTTGAGGTGGGGCTCGGTGATCCGCCAGCGGGCGACCACTTCTCCGGCCGGACCACGTTCGGCTTCAAGCTGCAAGGCGGGGATCAGCGTGTCGACGACGACACGTAAGCCGGGCGGACCCGGCTGGCGAGGTTGAAGCTGCCCCGACGCGTCAAGCGTCCGTACGGCGAACCAATATTCGGCGTCGTTCGGTGCATTAAAGACAAACTGACGGGTGGCCGGATCGGCCTTGGCCTGGAATCGCCACGTAGCACCCCAGTCAGACGAGACGTACAACTGCACCTCGACCGGCCTGGGCTCCCCGGGTCGCGGCTCGTCGATCCGGAAGGGGATCGTGAATTGGGTCTGCCGAGTGATGATCGGTTGCGACTCGGCAGCCGCGCTCGACGGGTTGGCTCCCGACGGGGACACGGTGGCTACCATGGTCAACAGTCCGGCGATCTGTCCAAGCCACATAACGCAGCTCCTGCTGGTGAGGATGGTGATTGGCCGGCGTACGCAGGCCCGGCACAGCGCAGGCCTACACCCGCGTGTAGATCGTATCGGTCTGGAGGGCTGTGCGGCTTAAGGAGAGAATTCGCGCGGCTGAAGATAGGGGGCCTGCGTAGAATGGGGTTATGAAATCCGGCTCAGAGGTCGCGGATCATTCGGAAACAACTTGTACGATGGGCCTCCGAGCCCGTTGAATCGACGGTCCTTCAACCGTTTCGATGGGCTCGGAGGCCCATCGTACACATTGCTTCACAGCCTCTCAGCCCGCTGCCTATCGCGAGTTTTCCAGGAACATACTCAGCGATGAAGCGTCGCCGAAGGTCGTCACCGAGCCGTCGGCCATCAGCACGCGGTACCCCTGGTGACCGCTGTAGGGGTCCCAGTTGCCGCCTCCACCGGTATTCTGACGGACCTGATCGGCGATCTCTTCGATGGTCATGTCTCG
>JABMRB010000074.1 GCA_013202865.1 Candidatus Nealsoniibacteriota bacterium
CACCGCGTGGCGGCTGAAGGCATCGCGGATCTCTTCGGCCTGACGATATTCAAACGCGCCCATAACCGAGCCAGTCAGGTAGGTTCTCTTCGCACCAGCGACGATAATCGGCCATACTCTCGAATGAGCGATAGTCGGCGTCGTCCATCACCGGTTTGTAGGTCTTGATGAAGGCGTAGCGGAACCGCTCCCGTAGCGGCCGCCGGGCAGCCGCCTCGAACTCTTCGAGCCACTCGGGCGGAATCTCGGCGATGCGGCCCGTCGATTCGGGGTTCTTTGCTGGAGTTCCAGTGTCCATGTGCTATATTGTACCTGTGGACGAATCTCGGTCAAGGCCCGATGCCGGCGCCGCATATTAGCAACAACAAGTGAGCTGATTATGAAACCTACAATCGTGTTCCTCGTGGTGGCCGTGGCGTTGTTGCCGTATTCTGTGCGAGCGGCGCAGCCCAATGTGATTGTCATTCTGTCGGATGACGCCGGGTACGCTGATTTCGGTGTGACGGGCGGCGGGACGCTCGTGCCGACGCCGCATATCGACCGGCTCGCCAGAGAAGGGATCTTCTGCCGACAGGGTTACGTCACGGCGTCGACGTGTACGCCTTCGCGGATGGGCCTGATGTCGGGACGCTATCAGCAGCGTTTCGGGGCGGAGTGTAATGTGCCGACGATCCCGACGCCAGGCTATACGAAGGAGGACCTGGGGCTGGACACCGAGCAGCGGACGCTGGGCGACGCGATGAAGGCACAAGGGTATCGAACCATGGCGATCGGCAAGTGGCATCTTGGCGAGTTGCCCAAGTATCATCCGAACCAACGAGGTTTTGACGAGTTCTATGGTTTCCTCGGCGGGTCGCGCTCTTATTGGGCCACGAAACAGCCAAGCCATGGGAGGGCTATCCGGCGCAACGAAAAGGCCGTGGATGAGTTGGCGGAGATTACCTACTTGACCGATAATTTCACCGACGCGGCGATCGATTTCATCGGCCGATATCAGAAGCAACCGTTCTTTCTCTATTTGGCGTACAACGCGGTGCATGGGCCGTTCCACGCGAAGGAGGAGGATCTCGAGCAGTGTGCGAAAATCGAACCGGCAAGCCGTTGGATGGTCTCCGCGATGACTAAGTCGATGGACGACAATATCGGGCGATTACTGGCGCAGTTGGACGGGCTCGGTTTGACGGAGAACACGTTGATCGTGTTTCTCAACGATAACGGGGGCACGCAGGAGGCTACGCACAGCAATGGCTCGCTACGGGGTTTCAAAGGGACGTATTGGGAGGGTGGCATCCGGGTGCCTTATGTCGTGTCGTGGCCGGCGCAGTTACCCAAGGGGAAGCGTTTCGACCATCCGGTCTCTTCGCTGGATCTGTTGCCGACCTGTTTGGCCGCCGCCGGTGCGGAGGTGGATCCGGCGTGGGCCGTGGACGGCGTCAACTTGCTGCCCTACTTCAACGGTGAGCGGGAGGGTGCCCCGCACGAAACCTTGTTCTGGCGGTTCTGGCGCGTGGCCGTAGCCCGGGAGGGCGCCTGGAAGTTGCTGCGCGTGGCGGAGAATCCACTCGAGCAGAAGCGGGAGTTGCTCGCGCCGCTGATGTTGATTAACCTGGACGACGATCCGGCGGAAACGACGAACCTTGCGGCGAAGTTCCCTGAGAAAACACAGGCCTTGTTACGCAAGCTGGAGGCCTGGGAGAAACCACTGGCGCGGCCGCGCTGGTATGACGGCTCGAATTGGAAACATTGGCAGGATCAGCAATTGAAGAATCACACAATGACACCGTAGCACCTCTCTTGCCGCACATGCTCCCTTCATTTTTTCGGAACGTCCGGTTGGATCACCGTCTACAAATCGATCTGGCTCCTCAGGCCGATAACAATCGCCGTATCGTCCGCATCGTTCTCGTTGTCGACGATCTTTGTCTGGCCGGATGCCGACGGTTCGTGGCAAGTCGGCAAAGAGCCCCACGTTAAACGCATCGTTGCAATGCGCCCCTCGCCTTGAGAGGGAGCCGGCCCCAAAACGGGGGCACGAGGTGAGAGGTCCCCCACGGTAAGGCGTAGTGGTTGGGCAAGCTATACAGCCCTAAGCTAGACAGATCTCGTTGGGTCCTTCGCAGGTCGGGCCTCGCGACAAGGGGCGTGCCACGGCACATCGAGTGCAGGACAACGCGTTTAACTCTCAGGCTGCGTCATCCGTCCCAGGAACAACACGCTGCCGGTCGCCTTGTCGCGGATCAGGAAAAGGAACGGCCGGTCGGCGCTGAATGTCGGTGTAAACGGTACAGTGATCGGCGCGGATCTCACCGCCATCATCGCCACCGCCGTTGCCGCGGCGGCTTCGGTGCCCTTCTCGTTGACTTCGACAAACGCCTTGTGGAGCACCTGCGAGATGTAGAGCCGATCCATCGGGTTGGTCGACGTGGTCATGCCGCTGAAGTCCGCACCCGTCGCAGGATTGCGGGGGTCGTTGAACGCCCGGACCATGCCCATGGCTTGCAGCGTCGCCGGGCTGTTGCTGTCTCCGAGCGTATAGTCCGTTTCCATCTTGAACTTGGGCAGAAAGACGTGGACCTTGCGCTTGGCGAGTTGCTCAACCCAGCCGCTCACCTTCTTCGAGGTCAGGTTCGCTTCCAAGGCCGCCAACCCACCCGGGCTGTTCGGGGCGATGACCACCATCGACAGATCGTCGCCCTTGTAGGGCAGTTCGACCGCGGCAAAGCCGTCCTTGCCGGGATAGAGCCCGGTGTTCTGGCCGCGACGGATCTTCTGTGGCGTGTTGAACTGCGTCCCGTCGGCGTTGAAGGCGGCATAACGGCCCACTTCCAAGTTACCGGCGTGCATGATCGCCGTTTTCACCGTCTTGCCGCCGGCGAGCGTGAAGTCGCGGTCCTCGGTCTGCTCGGCCTTGAATGGCACGGTCCACTCGCCTTTGAAGTAGATGGCGTTTGTCAGCACCAGCCGCGTGGTATCGTCCAACGCTCCTTGGGGAATAATGTCCTTAATTCGTTCGTTCGTTTGCTCTTCAACCCAGCCGTTGATCTCCAGCCGGGCAGCGTCAAAAGCATTGCGAAAGTCGACCGGGAAAACACCGCCCGTATCGTAATGCTCGTGAACCGTCTCGATAAACTCCTTCTTGAAGGGATAGGTCTTCTCACCCCACAAGGCGTTGGCTACCCGGATCTCGTACTGGTCGACCAGGGACGCCGCCGTATGGAGCTTCGCGGCAATCTCCCGCTCCTTGTTTCGCGCGGCCGAGAATTCCTGCCACTTGCGGTCGGCCTTCAATTGCGCCATGTTCGCCTTCACGGCCTCCAACTCCTTGCGAAGTTCGACGATACGGGCGCGGGTGGCCATGTCCTCGGCCGGGTCTCGGTCGCCCATCAACTGCTTGTTGATCGACGATATGCCCGTGTGCATCAACGCGGTTTCCCAGGGGATGCGTTGGGCGTCGTTGCCGACACGACGGGCCGTAGCGGGAAAGCAAAGCACCTTGCCCATTTCGTCGGCCGTTTTACCGCGGGCCCCTTCGGCCGTCATCGCCAGCGCGCCGGAGACCGAATAGGGGGAGAAGAACAGGTTCTTTCCCTGGTTCTCCTTCGCCAATTGCCGGTACAGGTCGAACGCAAACCGGCTGTTCGCTTGGACAACCTGTTTCGTGGGCGCCGATCCATCTTCGGCGGCCAGCAGATCGCCGCCGGTTCCCTGGACGCTGCCCATAGCATTGGCTAGTGTGACCACGCCGGTCAGCACCAATACGCGTGTGAGGGGTTTGAACATCGGTTGCTTTCCTTTTGACTGAACTGTGGGACGATGATAACCAACCAAGAACTGTGTGCCCGACGCGGAAACGTCGCCGCCGGGCGTTCGGACCAAGAGATTCGGGGTGGGCCCGTTGCCCACGGATGCGACGTACAACTCGCCCCGATCGAGCTGCACGACGGTCTCGTCGATGATCGAGAAGTCGGCCGTGCCGGTCGGCCCGATCTTCCAGGCGGGGCTCAGGGCAACGGACTGTTGTTGAGGACCTCTTGCCTGTTGCGGCGGACCTTCCCGATCAAGCAACCCCGCCCACCAGCCGGCAACGATAAGACAGGCGGCAAAGGCCGCCGCCGCGGCGATCCAGCGGGGTAATCGGCGACGGGGGACGGTCCTCAATGGTCTCGTCAGGGGCCGGATGAGCGGCACCTCGGCCACCACGGGCTCTTGCCCAACGGGCGGGATCCTCACGGCGTTTTGCTCGAGGTACCCCTGCAATCGCATCGCCCGCAGGTAGTAGCGACGCGCATCTTCGTGTCGGCGGAGAATGTCCTCCAGCCGTGCGATCTGCTCGATTGTGATCCGCTCGTCGCGAACCGCGTCGATCAACTCAGCCAGTTCGCGGATGTCAAGCGGTGTGGTATTCATTGGACGGCCTCCGCTGGTACGCTCTCACCCAGCGTCAGGTAGACACAACGGGTCAGCGCCCGGTGAATCCGGCTCAAGGTTCGGCTAACCGTCGACTCGCTGCGATCCGTCGCCGCGGCCACGCTTCGATTGGTCGCTCCCGGCGCGTATCGCCGCCGAACGAGGTCGCGCTGGGCGTCGGGCAGTTTACTGATACACGATTCGAGAGCCTCCAGTTCGGCGCGCGACTCGGCTGCGGCGTG
This sequence comes from Candidatus Nealsoniibacteriota bacterium, assembly GCA_013202865.1. Lineage (GTDB taxonomy): Bacteria > Planctomycetota > Planctomycetia > Pirellulales > Thermoguttaceae > JABMRB01. The sequence continues at coordinate 4,650 of JABMRB010000074.1, forward strand.
GACCGCCTCATCGGCCAACTGCCGGGCGATCTCGTCGCTGAAGCGGATGCGCTGCCGATTGGCCTTTTTCTGATAATTGAGCATGACGTTTCGCGCCACCCGATAGGCCCACTGGTCGAACCGCGTTCCCTCTTCAAACTGATCGATCTTCCGCCACAAGATCTCCGCAACGTCCTGAAGCACGTCTTCCGCGTCGGCGCGGTGCGGGACCACGGTACGAATGTACCCGTAGATAGCCGGTTGCCACCGGACCCAATGACGGCGAAATGCTTCGTGTGTATCCAACTCTTGCTCTCAACGCCCGGTGTTCGTGGCAGGCTTCTCGGCCTTCTTCGGTGAGGGCCGCCGTGTTCCACCTACTGAATAGATGTCCGTAGGACCGAGAAGTTTGCGGAAATTCCGGAAAACTCGCGAAATACAGTCCGGGAACTCGCGCCCAGGTCCAAGAGCCTACTGCCCGACGCGAATCTTCTCCTCGGACACTTCGCCCTCGACGCCGCAGAGGTGTTTGTCGAAGAAGATCCGCACCTGGCGGAGCAACTCGTCGCTACGAAACCCGCCGTGGCCGCCTTCGGTGATGGTGATGAATCGGGTCGGCGCGCCGGCCTTGCGCAACGCTTCGGCCAATCGCTCCGACTGGTTGTACGGCACCAGCGGGTCGGCCGTGCCGTGGACGATCAGCATCGGCGGATCGTCCTTGCTGGTGTAGGTGATCGGCGAGGCGTTTCGGGCGGCATTGAGGGTTTCCTGCACCGGGCCGCCGACCAACTTCGACTCGGGCGAATCGGCCGCGTCGTGGTCCATGCGGCTGGGGTACTTGCCCATGGCCGGCAGGTCGCTGGGGCC
>JABMRB010000640.1 GCA_013202865.1 Candidatus Nealsoniibacteriota bacterium
GAGGCGTTCATGGCTGCCAGCGGGAATTGCTGGTTGAACTGCCACCTCAACCGCTCCCCACTCCCCGCGGGGCGTTGCCCCCCGAACGCCATCGGGGGGCGTTTGAATCACTCTGCCCCACTCCCTACCTAGCCCAACTTCGCCAATGATTTGCGTTTTGTCCTATTTTTCAGGGGTGGGCGGCCGAAAGTCTTCACTACATTTCGGGTTCACCTTGTGACCTGCCCGGGCAGGGTCAACGTCCAGTGGGCGTGTCGCTTGCTATTCTGTTTCCGGTAACACGGCCTGATGAACATGCCCGAATTCTACGATCCAATCGACCCCGATCAAGCCGAAAAGTCTTCACTACATCGCGATTCAGCATTTACCATGTCAAAACGTGCCTCCTCGACGTGAACCCAGGCAAACTGCATGCGCCCAGTGACCCAGTTTCGCCCAAAAATATTCTCCAAAAAATCGATTTCCGGGCTGTGCTGGCGAAGTTGGGCTAGCCCTTCGCGTGGGGGGGAATACGTGCCCACTTGTCAATCGGGCGATTACCGTATAATCTGATGGGTTTGATTCCTGTGACGGATGCTGCCATGGTTACTCAACTGCCCGACAATCAGCGAATTGTAATTACCGGTATCGGGTTGACTGCGCCTAATGGGAACTCCCTGGACGAGTACCGCCGGAGCCTGCTGGAAGGCCGAAGCGGGGTGCAGGAGTACGAAATCCGCTACTTCGGCAAAACGGTCGCCGGCATCTGCGATTTCGACCCGTTGCGCTACCAAAAACGGAAAGAGATCCGCCGCGGCACCCGGGCCGGCAGCGTTGGGATCTATTGTGCCCGTGAAGCGGTGGCCGATGCGGGGATCGACTGGGAAAACGTCGATCGGGCAACCGTCGGTATCTACATCGGCGTGACCGAGCATGGAAACGTCGAGACCGAGAACGAGATCTACCTGATCAAGGGCTTCGACTACGACACACAGTACTGGTCGCACCACCACAATCCGCGTACGGTGGCGAACAACCCGGCCGGCGAGATCTCGCTGAACATGGGCATCACCGGACCACACTACACGCTGGGGGCCGCCTGCGCGGCAGGCAACGCCGGGTTGATCCAGGGTATGCAGATGCTGCGCCTGGGTGAGTGCGACCTAGCGCTGGCCGGCGGTGTCTCCGAGAGCATCCACACGTTTGGCATCTTCGCCAGTTTCAATAGTCAGGGAGCCCTGGCGCGGCACGAAGATCCGGCCAAGGCCTCGCGACCGTTCGACGCCGACCGCACGGGCATCGTGGTGGCCGAGGGGGGCTGCGTCTGCACGTTGGAACGCCTGACCGACGCGAAGGCCCGCGGCGCGAAGATCTACTGCGAGATTGTCGGCCATGCGATGAACAGCGACGCGGTCGATTTCGTGCTACCCAACCCGGATCGGCAGGCCGAGTGCATTCGCCTGGCGCTGAAGCGAGCCCGGCTGAATCCCGAAGACGTAGACATCGTCAGTACGCACGCCACCGGCACCACCCACGGCGACATCCAGGAGGCCACGGCCTTGCGACAGGTGTTCGACGGCAACGGCAACACGCTGCTAAACAACACGAAGAGCTTCATCGGGCATGCGATGGGTGCCGCCGGTGTGCTGGAGCTTGTCGGCAACCTGCCCGCGCTCCGCGACGGGCTGTGCCACGCCACGATCAACTTCGACCGGGTCGATCCCGACTGCGAACTGCCCGGCCTGGTGACCAACCAACCGCGCGAGCTGGGCCAGGTAAACACGATCTTGAACAACTCTTTTGGAATGCTAGGCATCAACTCCGTGGTCATTGTGAGACGAGTTTGAGCCGGGCACGGAGAACACCATGACTGCTGACGAAATTAGAGAAGCGATTATCGAAATTCTTTCCGATATCGCCCCCGACGAAGACCTGAGCAACGTGAAGGAGGACGTTCCCTTTCGCGATCAACTCGAGATGGACAGCATGGACTTCCTCGACATCGTGATGGAACTTCGCAAACGCTACCGCATCCAGATTCCCGAAGAGGAATACACCGAACTGGGAAGCATGGCGAGCACGATCGCGTACCTCGAACCGCGGATGAAAGACGTATCGAAGACTTGACGGAAGTCCGCTGCTGCCCGAGACGCCCCATGTACGACACAATCATCATCGGTGCCGGCATGTCGGGTCTGGCGGCCGGAATCCGGCTGGCGCATTTCGACAAGCGCGTTTGCATCCTCGAACGCCACGACCGGATCGGCGGGCTGAATTCGTTCTACCGGCAGCGCGGGCGGAACTACGACGTCGGGCTGCACGCGGTGACCAATTTCACCCCCAAAGGGACCCGGCGCGGCCCGCTTGCCCGGGTGCTGCGCCAACTCCGTCTGGCGTGGGAGGAACTGGCGCTGGCACCGCAAATCGGTTCGGCAGTCGCCTTTCCCGGCGTGACATTGAAGTTCTCTAACGACTTCGAGTTGTTCGAATCCGAAGTGGCACGACACTTTCCCCGGCAGAAGGACAACCTCCGGCGGATGGTGGCCGGCTTGACCGACTACGATCAACTCGGCTCGTCCGACACGGGCCGCTCGGCCAGGGAAGCGGTCGGTCGCTACATCGACGACGAACTACTGGTCGAGATGATCCTCTGCCCGTTACTGCTCTACGGTGGTTCCCGGGAACACGACATGGACTACGGCCAGTTCAGCATCATGTTCCGCGCGATCTTCCTCGAGGGGTTGGCCCGGCCGCTGGCCGGTGTGCGGGTGATCCTCCAGAAACTCGTCCGCAGGTTCCAGAAACTGGGCGGCGAACTACGGCTGCGCACCGGCGTGAACCGGATCGTCGTACGCGATCACGCGGTCCACCGGCTGGTGCTCGAGGACGGTTCCGAACTGTCGGCCCGGCATATACTCTCCTCGGCCGGTTGGCCGGAAACGATGCGGATGTGCGACGACTTCCCATCGACCGAAGAATGTCCCGCCGGGCGCCTGTCGTTCGTCGAAACGATCTCGGTTCTCGACAAGCAGCCCCGCGAACTCGGGCACGAGCACACGATCGTCTTCTACAACGACTCGGACAAGTTCCGCTACGAGAGGCCCGACGAACCGGTCGATCTCCGCAGCGGCGTGATCTGCTCGCCAAACAACTTCGACTACGCCCAGCCGCTCGACGAAGGCGTGCTGCGGATCACTTCCCTGGCCGACTACGACCGCTGGTCCACACTGGACGACGAGGCCTATCGGTTGGCCAAGCTTCGCTGGTACGATCGGGTCGTCGAGTCGGCGGTCCGCTACGTACCCGACTTCCGCAGTTCGGTAATCGATACGGACATGTTCACCCCCAAGACGATCCGCCGCTTCACCGGCCGGGTCAACGGCGCCGTCTACGGGACCGAACAGAAGCACTACGACGGTCGCACCCACCTGGAGAACCTCTACATCTGCGGCACCGATCAAGGC
>JABMRB010000641.1 GCA_013202865.1 Candidatus Nealsoniibacteriota bacterium
CGTACTGGTTGATGGCCGAGAGGCCCATCGCCACCGCGCCGGAGCGGTCCATCGCCGCCTTGTCGACCACGGTGACCTTTAACCCGTGTTTCTTCGCCCAATAGGACGCTTCGACCGCCGCTCCGCAAGCGGCCATTCCACCGCCGCAGATGAGCAGGTCGGTTTCGACCGTTACTGTTTCAAAATCCGCCATCTTGCTATATCTCCCTTAAAAGTTTCTTTTTCGAAGAACAACTTTACACAGACCGCGTCCGACTAGAGCGTCGGGATCGAGGCCAACGTGATCGGGCCTTTCTCGGTGTTCAGACCGGCCGGTTCACACATCAACGTCGGGCTCTTCAGATCGTCGTCACCGGTCGGATAGTGATCGAACGGCTGCGCCTTGCCTTCCTCGACGCCTCGGCGGATCGGGAACTTGAACCGCTTGGGCTTAATGTCTTTGCTGCGGAACTGAATCGTCCACATGATGTCTTCGGTGCTCCGCATCGCCGTGGCGCTGGCTCCCAGCGGCACGAAGTCGGCGTAGCCGCGCACCTCGACTGCCTGCGTCGGGCAGATCTTCACGCAGCTATAGCACTCCCAACACATCTGCGGGTCCTGATTGTAAGCCTTCATGGAATCTTTATTCAGAACCATCAGGTCGTTCGGGCAAATGAACTGGCAGGCCGTCTTATCGAGCGCCTTACACCCGTCACACTTGTCCGGAATCACATAACTCGGCATCTTCTTTTCTCCCTTTTGGCCAATAGGGCACTTCCGGAAAACACAACTTGACTCACTGTCACGAAACCGCGCCGACACCCCCAAGGCGCCGTGCGGTGTAGAACTTCGTTCAACTCGCTGGCATGGCCACCCCCGACGAAACCGAATACAGGGGCCGACCTGCTGCGCTATTTGACCGCAAACCCCTTTCTAGCGAAATAATGCACCACGTCAAGGGCTTGTGAGATTATTATCACGATTTGTAGACGTATTTTACCAAACAAAACGATTGTGTCAATGAAATGCGGCGGATCTTCCACCTAGAACAGGAGTTTTCGTCCAATCGGGGCACTCCAGGCCAACACTTTGCGAGATTTTCTTCACGATTAGACCGGAATATCCGCATATCCCCGCCGTGCCCTGCCTCGTAAATAAACAGAACTCCACGTGCAGGTGGGTAACGCATGATTCTGGAGGAGGGTATAACCAGCCGCCTAGGGCTTCAGATGGTGCGAGATCTCAGACAAACCAACCGAAATATGCTCGTGACGCACAAAAACGCCCGCCGGAACCGTCAGCCGCGTCGGCGAGAAATTCCAGATCGCTGTAACCCCGGCCGAAACCAGGCGGTCGGTCAGTTCTTGAGAGGCCCCGGGCGGGGTGGTCAGCACGGCGAGACGAATACCGCTCGTCTCGACATAGGATTTCATCAACATTGTGGACTTGATCGAATACCCGGCGATTTCCTCGCCTACCTTGTCCTGATCGCTGTCGAAAGCCGCCACAATTCGCAGGCCGTATCGGGCAAAACCGGAGTATGCCAACATGGCGGTCCCCAGATGCCCCGTGCCCACCAGCACCGCCTCGTAGTCCAGGTCAAAGCCGAGAACGATACGGATTGTGCGGCATACCTCGCAAGTATCGAAGCCCACTCGCCCCATCCCCATCAGCCCGATGGAACGAAAATCCTTGCGGACCTGCGTCGGGTCGACGTCCAACACTTCGGCAATTTGGGCACTTGTAACGTTGCTGACCGGATTGCCGGCAGTCAGTTCGGCCAGGAACTGATAGTACCGCATTAGCCGCTCGAGCATCAGTTTTCGAAGGCGAGCCAAGTTACCCCCCTCTTGGGTGGAGTGATTGCGAGTCGGTGGGGGTTGGCCCCAGTGTGTCTCTGTGGAATCATAGTCTGCGACAAAGATCACGAATAGACAAGCCCTGCTGGAAATATGCCGCAGGGGTCCGCCTACCCTCTTTCGGAGCCGCGTCCCATGCTCGTCCTGATCGCACACGGAAGCAACAATCCCCAGTGGCGGGCGTCGATCGAAAGGCTGATCGAATCACTCCAAGCAGAGTTCGGCGAGGACGAGGTGCGGCTGGCCTACCTGGCCTTCGCACCGCCGACGCTGACGGACGTGGCCACCGACGCAGCCCGCTTGGAAGCGGGAGAACTTCGGATACTTCCGTTGTTCTTGACTGCCCAGGGCCACGTGGACCGCGATCTTCGCCCGTTGATCGAGCAACTCCGCAAGACCCACGAGGCAGTCAAAGTGGAACTACTGCCGCCGATCGGCCAGCACCCATTGTTCCGCGAGTTGCTCGGCAAGATCGTGGAAACGCGGGGAAGAATGTAGAAGGGAAGAGGGGAAAGGGGGAAGTGGGGGAAGAAGAAAGACAGAAGAAGAAAGCGGAAGGAAGCGGAAGGAAGAGGAAGGAAGAGGAAGGAAGAATTACGGGACTTCGTGGTTTCCGTTTCACTTCGACGTTCGGAGTTCCTTGTTCGATATTCTGCGGTTCATTTCTTTGCGGAGCCCGAACCGCATGAACCGCCACTCATGAACAAGCCCTTCCATCCTTCCTCTTTATTCTGTCTTTCTTCTTTCCCTACTTCCCCCTTTCCCATCTTTCCTTCTACACGCTTCGCTTCTTCCCTCCGTAGTCAGCCCATCCTCTTTTCCAATGAAATTGGCGATTCGGTCGCGGGTGCGTCTGGCCTTTGCCGGATCGCGGCCATCGGTGAAGACTGCTACGGTGACGCCGTCGTCATGCAGCAGGGCCCCGAAAATCACGCCGGACCGCTCAGCCGACGAGGCGTCGCAGACCAACGCGCCGCGATGGCCGGCCAGACGGGAGATTTCGGCGTTTTGGGCCTCGTCGTCGGTGACGGCGATTACGAGGAAGGCTCCCTCAAGCAGTTCTTCGCGGAACGAATCCTCGATCCAGCGGACGTGGCCGGCTTCGATCAACTTAGCCAGTTCGCCGGTAACGGTCGGCGAGAGAACTATCACGTTCGCCTCTGCGCGGACGAGCGAATGCGCCTTGCGTGTCCCCACGTTGCCGCCTCCGACGATTAGGCAATTCTTACGGCGGACGTCGAGCCCCACGGGAAGGAACCGCAGTTTATCCGGGCGGTTGCTGGGCATGTCTTTCAGGGCGTTGCTAGGGCGGAACAGACGGCGACCGGCCAACGGCCGATATGGAATTCAGACCGCGCACACGGGGCGGTCAATGGTGTGCCCCGTTCGACGCCGGGTAGGCTGCCCGAAGGCCTTGCTCGACGGCGACGGTGCCGACTGCCGAACATCCACGGCGGCTTGGGCCTCCTGCAAACGGGCGTTTTCGTCCTCGGTTTGCCCTTCTTGCTCGAGTTCGTACGGCATCCCCATCGCCGGCCAGATCACCAGGACAAAGGCCGCCAGCACGACCATCAGCGCGATGCTGGCGGGCACTCCATAGAGGAAGAACTGCCCGGAGGTGAACTGCTTGCTTTCGTAGGCGATGGCGTTGGGGGCCGCACCGACGAGCAACAGGAAGGGCATCCCTGCGGTGACGAGGCTGGAAAACAGGATAATCTCCGGTGCCACGCCGAGGTTCTTGGCGATCACCAGGGCGACCGGCAGGGAGATGGCAATCGCAGCGACGTTCATGATGAGGTTGGTCATCACGAGCACGAAAAACGCCGTTCCCAGGACGAACACGAACCAGGGGGCACCCTTGAAGACAACCAGCCAATGGATGGCTAACCACTCGGCGGCGCCCGTCTCCCATAGGCAGAACCCGATGCTCATCGCTCCGCCGAACAGCAGGACGATGTTCCAGGGGATGCCTTCCAGGTCGTCGATCGAGAGGATTCGCAGGACGAAGAACAGAATCGTGGCGGTGAGGATCACGGCGCTCTTGTTCATGTACGCTTGAACGTCCTCGTGAACGAATTGCCGGCAACCCATCACGGCGATGGTCGAGAGGATGATAACCAGCGCCAGGATTTCGTTCCGGGTGATCGGGCCGAGTGTTGCGTAGAGCGACTTGGCGCGCTCGCGGAGCCCGGGGATCGTCTTTCTCTCGGGCTTGAAGACGACCATGCAGTAGATCCAGAGCAACACGGTCATCACGCACCCGACCGGCAGCATGTAGTAGGTCAACTCGAAGAAGGAGATGTCTTTTCCCTGGATGATTTCGCGATAGAATCCGATCGCCACCGCACCGCGTGCCGCTCCGAGCAGGGTAATGATACTTCCGGCCCCGGCGACGAACGCCATCCCGATGAACAGGCCTTTACCGAATTTGGTAGGTCTGGTGTCTTCGGTGTAGAGCGAGTAGATCGCCATCAGCAGGGGGTAGATGGTGGCGGCCACGGCCGTATGGGCCATAATCAGCGTCAAGCCGGCGGTGAGCACGAAGCAGCCGAGGTAGATCATGCTGGTCCGCTCGCCGACGACCACCAGCATCCGATAGGCCATTCGCTTAGTCAGACCCGTCTTGGTGA
>JABMRB010000642.1 GCA_013202865.1 Candidatus Nealsoniibacteriota bacterium
AAGCAAGGCATGGTAGATCTTCTCCATTGCCTCGACGGTCTTGCCCTGGGCGAAGACCACTTCGGGAAAGCCGCAGCGGCGGTGCCGGTCCAGATCGACCTGGGCCTCCCCCACGTCGGCGATGCCGGGGCCGTCGAATTGAGCGATGAACTCCTCGGGAGACGTTTCGCCGCGTGCCAGTGCCGCGGCCAGTTGTTCGAGTTTGTGTCTATTCATACCTCCATCGTACTCGTTCGATGGGGATGGTGAAACCGGCGGACGGCTGCCTGTGGGCTAGAGTTGCTTGGGGCCGTGTGGATGGCCCTAAGGATCGCTAAGCCGCAAGCGGCACCCCCCGGATGGGTTAAGTAAGGAACTTCTTGCGTCTCGGAGGCGACCAACGCGTGTTGGTTCCGTTTCCCCCACTCTACCCCGAGGAGTCGTTGTTATGAGTAGCCACCTGAAATTGTGTGTTCGTTTCCTGTTGATCGCCCTGGTCGGGCTGGCCACGACGACGGCTGTGGCGGCGGCGGGCGACGAGGTTGTCGGCCGTGTGACCGACGTCACGCTCTACCGCGGCCAGGCGATGGTCACCCGGGCGATCCCGCTGGCCGGACCGGTCGGCAGCGTGGAGATCGTCGTTGGGAGCCTTCCCGAACAGATTGTTTCCGACAGCCTCTTTGCCGAGGGGAGCGAGGGTACGGAGGTTCGGGCCGTGCGTTATCGCACCAGGGCCGTCGGCGAGACGCCCCGCGAGGAGGTCCGCAAGCTGGACGAGATCGTCGAGCAGGTCAACGATTCGTTGGCCCAGAGCAAGAGCCAGGCCCAGTTGCTTGCCAAGCAGACTGCGTATCTCGACCAACTCGAAGGGTTCGTGGCCCCGACGGCCAAGGTCGAGTTGTCCAAGGGCGTGCTCAACGCCGAATCGCTGAAGGCGATCACGGAGTTCAGCTTCGAGCAACGCAAGGCGATCGCCGAGAACCAACTCGTGCTGACACAAACGGATCGCGATCTGAACGAACAGCTTTCGTTGCTACAGCGGAAACGGGCCGAGTTGACCGACGGGTCGTCGAAGACGGTTCGCGAGGCGGTGCTGTTTCTCGAGAAGCACGCCGAGGGCGAGCAGACGGTGCGATTGACCTACCAGGTGAGCAACTGCGGGTGGTCGCCGACGTACACCTTCCGGGCCGGCGACGATCTGAAGAAGGTCGACGTCGAGTGCAGTGCGTTGATCAACCAGATAACGGGCGAAGAATGGAACGGCGTGACGCTGACGCTCTCGACGGCCTCGCCGGCGCTGAGCGCGGCCGGGCCCGGTCTGGCCTCCTTCCCGGTTACGCTGACCCAGGCCGCCGCGCAAGCGAAGCTCACGCAGCGCGACCTGACGTCGCAAATCCAGTCGATTCGCGGGCGCCAGAGCGTGGCGATCCAGAACAACCTCAACTCGCTGAACCTCAGCGACAACATCGGTTCGAGTTGGGCGGCCAACGCCGCGGCCAACGAGTACCAGAATCTGGAGATACTCAACGGCAAGGAGGTGCTCGGGATGTTGCGGATGGAGAGTGCCCGGGCCGTGGAGGGACCCAGCCTGAGCTACCAGCTTCCCGGTACGGTGAGCCTGGCCAGCCGTAGCGACCAGCAGATGGTTCGTATTCTCCAGACGGCCTTCGAGAGCCACTTCTATCACGTGGCCACGCCCGTGCTGACCAGCTTTGTCTACCGCGAGGCCGAGTTGAAGAACCTCTCCGAGAAGGATCTGCTGGCCGGTCCGATCACGGTCTATCTGAACAATCGGTTCGTGGGCCGCAGCGAGATTCCGACAGTCGCCCGGGGGCAGACGTTTGTGGTCGGGTTCGGAGCCGACCCGCAGTTGCGTGCCCGGCGCGAGTTGGCGGACCGCAAGGAGGCCATCCAGGGCGGGAATCGGGAGTTGAGCTTCAAGTACCGGCTGGTGGTGGAGAACTACAAGACGGAGGTCGTGCCGGTGCGGATCTTCGACCGGATGCCGCACAGCGACCAGTCGACCGATGTGCGGATCGCGCTGGGCGAGTTGAAGGACCCGCTGAGCGAGGACGAAGTCTACGTACGCACGGAGAAGTCCAAGGGAATCCTTCGCTGGGAGATCGACATTCCGGCCGCGGCGACCGGCAAGGACGCCCGGATTGTCGAATACGGCTTCACCGTCGATTTCGACCGGAATTTTGCCCTTTCGGCGGTCGGTGTCGGCGGCGGCGGCGACGACCCGGCTGCCCCGGCTGCGTTGCAGGAGGACTTCGAGATGATGCAGCGGTCGCGGCTGAAGCGATAGCGGTATGATACGTAACAACCGTAGCTGGATTCGCAAGAATCCAGGTGCAGTGCGAGAGGCCGAATTCTTGCGGATCCGGCTACGAAATCGGATTCGCAAGAATTCAGGCGTATTAATCTTGCCTGACTACACGCAAGATCTCGCATATTGTGGCGCTGGGTAAATGCCCACGTGTGGCAACAATGTCTTCTCGCTTTACGCTCGCGAGCCAGCGACACTTAACAACAGAGGGCTTTCTTAATCCACTCTTGACACGTCCGTCGCTGGACCACGGAACTCGAACGCAGTCTGCCGGCAACGGCTCATCGAACCTAGTAGAGATGGCTGCGACAACGAATTCTTCCGCTTCCACCAACTCATCGGTTCCTGTCAGGATGACCATCGGACGCCTTTTGGCGTTCTGCCCACGTGGGTCGGCAGTATAGACGTCCACGACCTGTCCCTGACTGAGTTGTTGCACACCACGTGCTCCAGTTTGCCATCTGTGACAAATCCGCTTACTCGTCGTACCATTCTTGCGGGGCGGGAAAACGCTTCGCCAACTCGATCAGTTCCGTATTTGACGGGGTGAGTTCTTGGAGTTCTCTCAGCACCGCCGGGTCGGCCGGAGTGATTGGATAAGTTCTATTCGGGCGGCGCGGAGGCGGGGCGTTGGTTAGGAGGTGCCGTACCTTGGCAAATGGGACGAGGCCACTCACGGCCTGACTGGCCTCCACCTGTGGGATTGCCTGACTTGGCTCCGTTCTTGCGACACTGCGAATCATTGCTTCACTCATCATCGGAACCTCCTTCGTTTACCCCAGATCGCACAGCTAGTATTCTTCTGGACATGAGCACGTTGCCATTAACTAGCAGTTCGCAATGATACAACCCAGCTTTCGGTATGGGGAATCCCGCCCCAATCGCCAGCTCATACACAGTAAGAGGATCGTCGAATGTGAACTTTAGTTCCGTTTCAAACACGATATTTGGCGTCTGTTCGTCTGATTCAGCAATGCCAAATTCCGCATCGACGATCCGTAGACACATCGGCATAGTGCCTATGCCATCTGTTATAGCGCAATAGACAACGAACTGCGCTGCTGTCGGAAACTCCTGAGAGGAGAATGTGTTAAATGTGCCTAGCAGCGTGTGCTTTCCCGTGGCAGCATCCCGGTGGACGCCGTCGCACAAGACCATGGCTAAACAGTAGGGTTCTAGCATTTCTAGCCCAGCAGTGTCCTAACGGCGTTTCCCGTATTTCGCTGTTATCGTCCAAGCTCTCACCACAGACCAGCCTAGTGATCTGAATCGCCAATTCAACCCTACCATGCATAACCCACGCCAACAAGCGGCGCTCCATTGTACCAATAGCACACAATGCAGTCAAGTTAAGGTATTCGGCCAACGCCAACAGTAGGGGGGCGCTATTGCGTTCTACATCGAATCCACCGGCCATTTCTCCCCGCTACTCCCCAGCAACACACTCTCAAGACACTACCGAATTCTCGCGAATCCGGCTATGAAATCGGCCGCTTGCCTTCGGGCAGCGCTCGTGGTCTAATGGCGGTTTCCCCACGCTGAGGAACCACCTATGGATAGCCATCCGCGGCGGCGCGATAAGCTCCGCCGGGCCGTGAAAAAGACCGGGGCCGACGCCCTGTTGGTTACCAATTTCACGAACGTCACGTACCTGACCGGGTTTACGGGCGACGATAGCTATTTGCTCGTGCGCGGCGACGGCGAGGTTGTGCTGAGTGACCCTCGCTACACCACCCAGTTAGGGGAGGAATGTCCGGGCGTCGACATCGATATCCGGCCGCCGGGCACGAACATGCTCAAGGGGGTCGGCAAGGCGATCAAGGCGGCGAAGATTGGCCGGCTGGCTATCGAGGCCGATTCGATGACTGTGGGCCTGCAGGCCCAGATTACCGAGAAGCTGCCCAAGCTGGAAATCGTGCCGACGTCGGCCTTGGTCGAGGAACTCCGGGAAATTAAGGACAAGGGAGAGATTGCCCGAATCCGCGAAGCGGTCCGGCAGGCAGAGCGGGGATTCGGCGTGCTGCGGGCCGATCTGCGCCTGGATAAGACGGAGAAGCAGGTAGCCAACGAGTTGGAGTACCAGATGCGGCTGTTTGGTGCTCGCTGGCGAGGGTTTGCATCGATCGTTGGCGTGGGTCCCCGGGCGGCCTTGCCCCATGCGGTACCGAGCGACCGGCAGATCGGACAGAGCGATTTCGTGCTGGTCGATTGGGGGGCGGACGAGGGCCTTTACAAGAGCGACTTAACAAGGGTCCTGGTTACTGGTAAGATCTCGGCCAGACTCAAGCGGATTTACGAGGTGGTGCTCAAGGCCCAGACCAAGGCCATCGACGCAATTCGCCCCGGCGCCACCGGCAAGGAGATCGACCAGATCGCCCGAGACGTGATCGGCAAGGCGGGCTTCGGGAAGAACTTCGGTCACGGGTTGGGGCACGGCGTGGGGTTGGACATTCACGAGTTACCACGGTTGGCCGCCAACAGCAAATCGGTCTTACGGCCGGGGATGGTTCTGACCGTGGAACCGGGGATTTACATTCCCGGCTGGGGTGGCGTGCGTTTGGAGGATGACGTGCTGGTTACGCCCCGCGGACACGAGGTGTTGACCGGCGTAGCCAAGAAACTAGAAGACTCGATCGTCGGTTGAACGGGCCGGGCACGGTGTCGTTCGCCGCGAATCGAGAGCAGCGAATAATTGGAGATTCGGCATGGCCGGTTCTTCGTCCGAGCAGGACATTTTCGACGTTGAGAAGATCAACCGCCTGGTGGAGTTGATGGAAGATCACGATCTCAAAGAGATCGATCTTCGCCAGGGCGAGACGCGGGTTCGTTTGCGGCGTGGAGCCGACCCGGCCGAGTTGATTGCCGCCGCCGTGCCGCGAGCGGAGGTGCCGCCTCCGCTGCCGGCGCCGGTCCCGGTGGCGCCTGCCCCGCAGGCCGACGACGAGCATTTCGCGGTGGTTATCAGCCCGATGGTCGGGACGTTCTACGCGACTTCCGATCCGGATTCGCCGCCGTACGTCAAGGTGGGCGATCACGTCGGCCCGGAGACGACCGTTTGTATCGTCGAGGCGATGAAGGTGTTCAACCAGATCCCGGCCGAGGTTTCCGGCAAGATCGTGGCGGTATTGGTCGAGAACGGTGAGCCGGTGGAATACGGGCAACCGATCTTCAAGGTGGATACGCGGGACTAGGCGAGTGGCGATGTTCAAGCGAATTCTGGTTGCCAATCGAGGTGAGATAGCCCAGCGGATATTCCGCGCCTGCCGCGAATTGGAGATTGAAACCGTGGCCGTCTTCAGCGAGGCCGATCGCGGGGCCGCCTACCTGAAGTTGGCCGACGAAGCCTATTGCATCGGCCCGGCCCGGGCCGCCGATAGCTATCTGAAGATCGATCGGGTGATCAGTGCGGCCGAGATCGGTAACGTGCAAGCGATCCACCCGGGCTACGGCTTCCTGGCCGAGAACGCCCATTTTGCCGACGTCTGCCGGAGTTGCCAGATCGAGTTTATCGGTCCTTCGCACGAAGCGATGGCGTTGGTGGGTGACAAGAACGCCGCCCGACGGCTCGCCCGAGAGGCCGACGTGCCGACCGTCCCCGGTAGCGATGGGTTGGTGGAAAACGAGGCCGAGGCGGTTTTGCTGGCCCGCGAGATCGGTTATCCGGTGCTGGTCAAGGCGTCGGCAGGCGGCGGCGGCCGGGGGATGCGCGTGGCGGCGAACGACCTGGCGTTGCGAGCCGGCCTGCAACAGGCCCAGGCCGAGGCCGAGGCGGCGTTCGGCAACGGCGAAGTCTACTTGGAGAAGTACATCGAGAGTCCGCGGCACGTGGAAGTGCAGGTGTTGGCCGATCTGCACGGCAACGTGGTACACCTTTGGGAGCGGGATTGCTCGACGCAGCGGCGGCACCAGAAACTGGTCGAGGAGAGCCCGGCCCCGCGGTTGGACGAGGCGACCCGGACGGCCATGTGCGAAGCGGCGGTGCGGCTGGTCTCGATGGCCAACTACACCAACGCCGGCACGGTGGAGTTCATCGTCGACCCGGAGGGCCACTATTACTTCATCGAGCTCAACGCGCGGATCCAGGTAGAGCACCCGGTGACCGAGATGGTCACGGGCGTGGACCTGATCAAGGCTCAGATTCTTGTGGCGGTCGGCGAGCCGTTGCCGTTTTCGCAGGAGCAGATCGTTCAGAGCGGCGTGGCCATGGAATGCCGAATCAACGCGGAGGACCCGGCGAAGGGGTTCCGTCCGACGCCCGGTGAGATTACGCAGTGGATCGCGCCCGGTGGTTTCGGCGTGCGAATGGACACGCACGTACACGCCGGGTACACGGTTTCGCCGCACTACGATTCGATGATCGGCAAGTTGATCGTCCACCAGCCGACCCGCGACGAGGCCGTCGTTTGCATGAAGCGTGCCCTGGCCGAGTTGCAGATCGAGGGAGTCAAGACAACCGTTCCGCGGTTGCGAGAGATCCTGGATCACCCGGAGTTTGCGGAAGGCCGCGTTGATACGACGTTTATCGAGCGGACTTGGCCGGGGTGAGTGGTGAGTGGTGAGTGAAGAATGAAGAATGAAGAGGATGATTCAAACGCCCCCCGACTGCGTTCGGGGGGGTGGATAGTGGGGGCGTTTAGCGGTCGCCGGCACGGCGACACGATGATTGCATACGTTTGGCGATTGCGCCGCGGCGACGTTGATTGCATTGGATGCGGACAACCGTTACCGGACTAACCGACAAGTTACTACGCTTGAGAGGACAGACTGGAGTTATCTATGAGTACTACGCTTTCCAGACCCCCGCAGACGGAATCAAGCATCCGTCGCGCGGCGATTCTTTTTGCAGGCGGACCGGCCCCGGCGGCCAACGCCGTGATCTCGACCGCGGCCGTCTCCTTCCTGCGGAACAACATCGACGTGATCGGTGTGAAGTACGGCTATTCGAACCTGATCGAGTACGGCCCCGAACGCCCGATGGTCGAAGGGAGCGACTACATCAAGATCACCCATTCCGTGCTCAAACGGACGCGGAACAGCCAGGGGATCATGATCGGCACGGCGCGGGCGAATCCCGGCAAGATGGTCTCCTCCCCGGCCCACCTGAAGGACCCCGAGCGGACCGCGCCGCTGAAGCGGGTCTACGACGCCCTGGTCTCGCTAGGGGTTGACGCGTTGATCTCCATCGGCGGCGACGACACGCTGAAGACGGCCAACAAGTTCAAGCTCT